>DATKYM010000039.1:0-13358 GCA_035528495.1 Nitrosopumilaceae archaeon | reverse complement strand
TCAAAATACTCGTAAATCCTGTCCAAAAATAAACAAGTATTTAAAAAAAATGTGAAAATTTAAATTCATTTTTACTATAAGGTACTTTAGTAAATATGGATAAAATTGATGAAAAAATTCTAAAAAACCTCCTGGTAGATGCAAGACTCTCAGCAAGACAAATGGCAATAAAATTAGGAATGTCAACTGTGACTATACTATCAAGAATAAAAAAACTTGAAAAAGAGAAAATAATCAAAGGATATACTGCAATAATTGATCACGAAAAGTTGGGCTATGACCTAACTGCAATAATTGAGATCATTGCAAAAAAGGATATTGTAGATATTGAAGAAAAATTATCAAAATTTGAAAATGTTTGTGGCGTGTATGATATCACAGGAAATGCAGATACCATAATTATTGCCAAGTTTAAGGAAAGAAATGAACTAAGCAAATTTGTAAAGTCGTTATCATCAATGCCCAATGTGGAAAATACTGTAACTCATGTAGTCCTAAATACAGCCAAAGAGGATTTCAGACTAACCTAAGTGAGAAAATGATAAAATTAAAAATATTTGTTTTTGTAGCCATATTCGTCGGAGGATTCCAAAGTGCAATATCTCAAACAGATGGCTCTACGTCAAACCTGGAATATACAATGACTAACGAAGAGAACATAATTTTGTTTGGTGGATTTGCAATCGTAGTTATTGGGATTTTTTTATTTCTAGCAAGAGATTCTATTTTACGAAGAAAGACGTCCTATGATAAAGAAGAATTTGAATCAAAAAAAGATAAAACGTATGAAAAATATCATTCAGGTTGGACAGATGACTATGTAGATTTTACATACACCAGACATACTGAGGATGATGAAGAATTTAGAAAGGCTGCAAAAAACTCTACCCTTCCAGACTATTACAAAATTCTAGGAATACCTCAAAGCTCATCTCAAGAAGAGATTAAACAAAGATATCGAGAGTTGGCAAAGAAATTACATCCAGATAAAAGTAAAGGGGAAAAAACAGATGAGACTATGGCAGAGATAAACAAGGCCTATGAGATTTTATCCAAAAAAGAAAGAAAAGAAAAATACGATAAACATCTTAATGTAGACTAGTTAAAATTCAATTTGATAATTATCATATTTAGCTCAATTTTTGATGGTCCTTGAACGCTGTTTGTCAAGTTTGCATAAATGGAGAGGTCTTGATTTTTATCATTTTGTTTAATTGAGGTAGTGATTTGAATTTCTCCAAATTCTGTATTTGGACCAAGCATAGTTTTAGTCAATAAAGGAACGATGGATAAATCATGAACAGTTCCCTTTAGTTTGTATGCAAACTTGTCTGAAAAATATACACCCCCTCTGGTTGTAGGAGAATTCACCGGTGTTGGAGAATGGATAATTGAAACATCATCTAAAGGGTAATTTTTTTTATTTAGTGAAAGGTGGAATTTGCAAGATTTTATTCTATTTTGATTCATTAAGATCTCTAATAAATCAGGATCCACAGCCAACACAATTTGGAAATTTTGTAATTCTTTTGAATGTTGCGTGAAAATACGAAGTATGTAATTTTTTGCCTGAATTTTTCCATGATCCTTTTCAGATAACGAAATATGTGAAAATTTAATCGAAAAATTCTACAGGGTGAACAAAAAAGGAATTATCCCAGTGAGTTTTTGAATCTTTGCACTTATTGAGTGATAAATTTCAATAAACTAGATAAATTTCAATCAAATTAACTCAGGAAAGTTAAACATCTTTAAAAATAACAATAATGATCCAAACTTAATGCAAAAATTTGAAACTGCTCATTCCCTAAAAAATGAAATTATTAGTCAAATCGTTGAAAGTGGTTTAGATGAGGATTGCTATATTGAAATGTTAAACTATACAATAGAATTATTTGAAACGCAAGGTCTAGGTTCAGAATATTACGGATATCACAATATTAACCACGAATTAGAGGTGACCTATGTAGCACTATTAGCTGCAAATAGGAACCATTTTTTAGATAAATTCACCAAAGATGATGTAAAGTATGTTTATGCATCAGCATTGTTTCATGATTTTGATCCTCAAAAAAATGTAGATAAACCTCATGAAGAGAGCGTTTTAAAATTTATTTCAATGGATAAAAAACTTCGTAAACTTTTAGATGACGCAGGATTGGATCTTGAGATCATCAAAGTATTAATTTTGAGGACCACATATCCTTGGAGTGGAGAATTAAAAAAGAATGCAGAAAAACAAATTCAACAGTGCTTTAAAAATTCAGAACTGACAAAAAACAATGAACCATTTCAAGAACACATTTTACATCTTGGATGGTATCTATCTGTAGTAGACAGAGTAAGTGGATATACTTTAGGAGATTTTTCCAAAGCAATGGAGATGGCAAAAATGAATGCACATGCATTAGCATGGAGACCATCATTAATTGTTCGTAGTTCTGTGGCATATTTTGAAGAGTTGCTAAATAAAGAAACTGAAATGTGTAAAATTATTTTAAAATCTCTTCCTAAACAAATGAGAAAAAATTTTTTCGACACTGTACTTTCTTTTATGAATCTTAGACAACAAGAAATTACAGTTCAGGCCGATTATGCATATGAAAACTTAAAGTTGGTTCCCACCATAGAGCAGATGGAAATAAGGAAAGATCCGGAATTTGTCAAAACATTATATTCCATTTTTAAAGAATTACCAGCACCACTTCAATTTGCAAATGAGAATTTCAAAGAGTCTGTAAGAAACCCAGATGTTATTCTAAATACTCTACGTCTAAATGATTGTAAAGGTGAAATTGTTGGCTTTGCCAAGGGAGGTCTCTTAGAGACGTATCAGTTACGTCCAGAAATCAAAGATGAAAACTATGGATATAAAAACACGATTTTTCTTGAACCCTTGGCACTTAAAATGGGTTATTGGGGACTACGCGGAGGAAGCGAAATGCGGCACTTGTTTATCATGCAGGCACATGCTTTGAAATACAAGTTTATGACCAGTTTTGCATTAAGAGATGTAATTAGAGCAAGAATAGAAAAAGAAAAAGCAGAATTTGTGACTCTTTTTGATCCTGAAAGATGGGATTACTATAGAATTCAAATTTAACCAAAGTATCACATGAAAACCTCTCAGATTCGCCAGTCCTTGCAAAATTCGATTCTAGGCGAGGTCTTATGGGATGACGAAATTTTAAACTACTATTCAGTAGACTCTAGTCTTTATCAAATAATACCTAAAGTTGTAGTAATTCCAAAAACAGAAAAGGATGTAATAACAGTTGTAAAATTTGCAAATAAAAATAAAATTTCAGTTACTGTGAGGGGAGCAGGTTCTGGATTAGTTGGAGGCGCCTTAAATCAAGGCATCATAATAGATTTAAAAAATTTGGATAAAATACAAATTCAAAAAAAAATTGTTTCTGTGGGAGCTGGCACTATAAAGGGGAATTTGGATAAATCATTGAAGAATAAGGGAAAATTTTTTCCTCCAAATCCCTCCATTGGTCCTTACTGTGCAATAGGAGGAATGATTGGAACAAATGCAAGTGGTAGTAGGACTTTGAAATATGGAAGTACAATTGAAAACATTCAAGAAATTACATTTGTTGACGGGCAAGGAAGAAAAATCACTCTTCCAGGTAATCAAAAAATTGCAAAAAGAATATTCAGATGTTCCACTCAAATTAACCGTAGTCATTTTCCAGAAACAACCAAAAATTCATGTGGTTACAGAATAGATACTCTGAATTCAATAAAAGATACTCACAGGGTACTAATTGGTTCAGAGGGAACTCTTGGAATCGTTTTGTCTGCTAAATTATCTATAAAAAATATTCCGCCCAAAAGATTGCTTTTTGTGGTAGAATATTCATCTCCAATAAAGGCTGCAGATAATTGTATGGATATAAAAAATTCTAGTCCATCAGCTCTTGAATTTGTGGACGGGACGACCTTAGGAAATTTTGATTTTAAATTTGGAAAAAATACTAATTGTTTGCTCTTTATAGAATATGACTCGGATCTAAAATCCAATGAAAAGAAATTCTTAGAATGTGTTGAAGGAAAAATTGTAAAAAAAATATCGGCAGATAAAGAAATTGAAAAATGGTGGAAGTATAGAGATTTAGCTTTATCCTATAGTTTAAAATCAATTAAAAGAAAGGATCTAAATCCCCACCTTATCGAAGATGCAGCAGTTCCTTTGGAAAAACTTGGCGACTTATTTCTGTTAATTGATAAATTGAATAAAAAATTTCAAACCAAGACTGTCATGTATGGTCACGCAGGTAATGGAAATATTCATCTCAGGATAACTTCTAGTCTACAGAAAACAAAAAAATTAGAAAATATTTCAGAGTTTTACTTTGGACAAATCATCAATTTGGGTGGAACTATTTCCGGAGAACACGGAGATGGAATAGCAAGATCGAGATTTGTAAAAAAACAATATGGTCATAGAAATTACCAAATTTTTAAAGAGATAAAAAATATCTTTGATCCCAATAAGATACTAAATCCAGGCAAAATAATCCAGCAGAACAAACGGGTCAAGAAAAAAACATAATAAAAATACAATAAAAAACTGCTGAATAGATCCGCAGTAAGACTTTATTAATAAAAACCCAATCACAGACTCGTGATTAAACAAATTTCCTTGATAATGATGATTTTTCTTACTTTAGCCATAATTGATAATTCAGCCTATGGAGTGTCGCCATTAGAAAGGACTGTAATTAATGATGAGCGCCTAGTAAATCTAGGAGGGTCCACGCTAGGTGACCACATCATTGTCAATCAGCAGGTTCAGATCACGGCAAAAATTACAAACGCTCAAGAAGACATTCAAGATTTTGTATATATTGTTCAAATTAAAGATGAAAATGACATAGTGGTTAAATTAGGATGGATTTCAGGTTCAATGACAATGCACCAAAGTTTTAGCCCATCTTTGTCTTGGACACCAAAACAATCAGGGACTTATACTGTAGAGATTTTTGTTTGGGAGAGTTTGGTGAATCAGGATGCCTTGACAAAATCGGCGAGTTTAGAAATCATCACTAGCTAAGGTTATGATTTTACACAAAATAACCCATAAAATCTAGAAAAAATGGTTTTTTTTATATAAAGGTTAAGATCGGTAATTTGCCTCATAGTAAAAAAAGTTTAACAAGTCCTTGCTAATAGAACATCAAGCGTAGATATTGTATGACAATTGGTTATTGTGTAAAGTGCCGTGACAAAAGAGAAATCACAGGTGCCGGTCCATACACTATGAAAAATGGTAAACCTGCAATTAAGGGCACATGTCCAACATGCAAAACAGCCATTTTTAGAATTGGTCGAGGCTAGAAGCTTTTAAAAAAATTCTAGCAGACGCTTTTCTTTATAGATTCTATTCCACAGCGTAAGCAGTGGAACTAGATTTTTTTCAAATTATTAGAGGCGACTATAGATCACTTTGAATTCTTCAGCAAGGTCATATGAAATATTCATCAAGTGAGATAATTGAGTCATGCTTGTTTTATCTCTAGACAGTTGTCGTAGAATAGTTAATGCTTTTTGTGGAGAGTTTGGATTCAAATTTATATCGCCTGACCATGTGTTGAATGCCTCACTAACATCTAGGCAAAAATTCAACACAAACTGCTCCCAATTTTTTATGGGGTGTGTTAGAGTTTTTGGCATAATCATTTTTGATAGTTCTCTGAATTCATTTTTACGGTCAATCAAAAGCATGCCCAAGGCTTTACCGATTTTGGCTTCATCCAGTCCTTCTTTTTTTATCATATACATTTCGCTCATATAGTGTTATTCTCAACAAGACACATAAAATAATGGGTTGTTTTTCTGAAAGAATGTTTCATTTTTTGCATAAAATTAAACATTCGTAAGATTTGAACAAGATCTTGAAAAACCCATAAAAATAAAAATTGCCACCCAATACTCCATCTACAGGATAAGGTGAACGAATTTTTTTAATTATAAAAACCCGTCAAGATCATTCAGAAAGTTCTGAAAAACGATTTCCGACATAATCCCAATTTACCACATTCCACCAAGATGAAATATAATCAATTCGAGTGTTTTGATATTTTAGATAATATGCGTGCTCCCACAAATCCAATCCTAACAAAGGGATTTTGTTAAAAATCCATGGACTGTCTTGATTTTGTGTTGTGATAATTTCGATTTTATTGAAGGTTTGATTAAACACCAGCCAACACCACCCACTTCCTTCAATTGATAAGGAGGTATCAGAAAATATTTTTTTAAATTTTTCAAAATTATCAAAATAAACATCAATTGCATCAGATAATCTTCCGTTTGGGTTTCCACCACCATTTGGATTCATAATCTCCCAAAATAGTCGATGGTTTTCAAAACCACCCCCAAAAAATTTAATTTTGTTTCTCGAATCTTCTGGAATTGATTGTAAATCTGAAAGAATTGTTGTGATGTATTGAGGGTGAAAAGATCCAGAAATTTCTTCAAGGGTTTTGTTTAATCCATCTACATATGACTGATGATGTTTTTGATGATGAATGTGCATAGTTTGCTCATCAATAAAAGTTTCAAGTTCATCATAACCATATGGTAATCTAGGGAGTTGATATTTCACCATTTTGTAACTTACGGCATATCCACATATAATTTGAAAGTGGAAAAGAAGATATCTGTAAACAATCGTCATCCTCTTGTGACCAAACTGAATTTTGTTGATTTACAAATGTTGTTTTTAGGGATTAAAGGGAATGGAAAATTTGATGAAAGAGATATTGAGGAATCTGATTTAAAAAAACTGGGAGTTGGAAAAATTTTAGATCAATTAGCATATCTAAAGGAGAGAAATTTAATAGAAATAGCCGATGATGGTTCGTTTGTAGTTACCAATATTGCCAGACACATATTGTGGGACAATCAAATACCCCTATGGGTCAAAATTTTGAGAGTTTTGGAAATACGATCCATGGAGCTGGAAAAAATTTCATCATTCTTATTATTATTGCCGGAGGAGATTCATTCAGAAATCGATGACTTGCGAAAAAGACAATTGGTTTTAATGTCACCTTTAAGAGTAGAGGAAAGAATCATCAAAATGTTCGAAATATTGCCAGATGGAATTGAACAAGTTAAAATAGCATCTGTCAATAGTTTTCAAAATAAACCGGAGCTTAGAAAACCGCAAATAGAGATATTGTCAATCCTCGATGAGACCATTCAAGAAATTAAGAGTCTAGATGAAATTCCGAATGAAAAAAAGGATCATATTATTTCAAATATTTTAAAAGTTAAGGAAGAATTGAAAATTTAATCAATTGGAGCTAATCTTATCATGAATTTGTGCTAGGATTAATTTTGCTTTGTCTTTGTCCTCATAAGAATCAGCGGTTTCATCCATGATAGAATCAATTTCATAACTCTTATCCACCAAAATACTCGCAACATGATCATCCAAAGTCCCCTTTCCAATCAGATAATACGCAAATACAGTATTTTTTTGCCCGATTCTGTGCAACCTATCTTCTGCTTGTCTGTGAATCGCAGGACTCCAATCCAATTCAGCAAAAATTACATATTTTGCTTGGGTTAAATTAATGCCAACATTTCCTGCCCTAATACCTGCAATCATAAGCTTTGATTCTCCTCTTTGGAACTTGTCAATTTGTTCCTGACGAAATGTATCAGTTTGACCACCAATTATTGAAACGGGTGAAAATTCTTCAAGACGTTCATGAAGTAGTTTATGTATAACTTTATGATGACAAAAAACAACTACACTTTCTTCAATTTCCATGATATTTTTTACAAAATTAACTACATGAGACACCTTTGCAATTCCTGCCACTTGCCTTTCACTCTGTATGGCTCTTTGATACGCGGCGGATTTTTTAAATACAGTTTCTGCACCTTTTTGCTCATCTTCTAACTTAGTCCAAATTTTATCCAGTTCTTCAAGGTAATAATCAGTATCAGCATCAATTACTTCTTTGTATCGAACTTTATCTTTTAGTTCCTTTAAGACATCTGATTTCTTTCGTCTAAGCATAACATGTTTTTGCAGTTCATTTCTTAATGACGCTCTTTTGTTTTCAAGAACAATTGCTTTACCTTTGTCATTTACATAGCAAAAATACTCACAAAATTCCTTAAAACTGCCTAGTAATCCAGGTTTTAAAATATCTACAATTGGCCAAATTTCAGACCCGCGATTGTAAATCGGAGTGCCTGAAAGTCCGATTCTGTAAGAGATGGATTCTGTCGCAGCCAGTTTTTTTACTGCTTTATATTTTTGAGTGGTTTTAGAACGAAGGTTATGGACCTCGTCACATACAAGAGTTCTAATATTTAATTTTGATAAATCAGGTATTCTTTTGTACAATAATTCATAATTGATAATGTAAAAATCCGTTTTTGGAAGTTCTTGTAACTTTCCTGTCCTAATAATAGTAGAACTTGGAGATTCATTTTCTATAATTCTCCCATTCCTGCTTTTCTTTTTTACAAATTTAGAAATTTCTCGCTCCCAGTTATTTAGAGTGACCAATGGAGCAACCACTAAAACAGGGAAGGTTTGTTTTTCTGTTGCAACATAAGATAACGTTTGAACAGTTTTTCCAAGACCCATCTCATCTGCAAGTAATGCGTTGCCAGAAGATTTTAACAAAAAGTCAAGTCCCTCTTTTTGAAAATTTAATAATTTTCCTTTAAATTGTTCTCCAGCTTTTGCACGATTGAGTTTATGTTTTATTGGAGGTAAAGCAGATTTTGGCGCATAAGTTTTGATAACTTTTCTTTGCCAAACTGATTTTGATAAAATTTCTAATGGATATCTGTCCATCATTGCTTTAATTTGCTTGACGCTCTCAGTGCTGTCAGGAATGATCACCTCATCGATATTTTCACCATACCATGCCTCAGGTACAAGTTTAGAAATCATGCTAACTGCACGATGGCCGGTTAATTTCCAACTCCAAGTTTTTGAATACTTGTCAAGAACATATTCCAAAGTTCCAAAATTTTCCATCGATGTTGACATAATTTGTCGATTCATCGTTTTTTTGCTTTATGAATCTTCATGTTTGATTCGATCATAGCCTGGATCAGTAAAATTTAGCAATAGTTAAAATATGAAGTTGTTTTATCATATGGGTAAAACCTCAATTAATGCCAGCCGTGAATGTATCAATAATTTTACGCTCCAAAAATCCCAGAAAAGACAATAATGAAATAGGTAATAGTTGGAGATATCATATGGCAGAAGAGGGATTTGCATGGATGTATTTGGTATTTTTTCTAGTTATCCCATTATCAAGAATTCTTCCTCGATTGGTACGAAAATTCAAGGATAGAAATCGGTCGACGCCTGAACAATTTACACCGACATATCAATCAACCAATGAATCATTTAGCGATCCGCCAAAAAAAACCTTTCAATCTGAAATTCCAAAAGAAATGAGTCCTCAAACATTAGACATGTTAGTCTTAGGAGAACTAAATAGAGGAACAAGGAATTTTAATTCCATTCAAAAAAATCTTGGAATAGATAATGTCACCTTGGAAGAAATTTTGCAGGGTTTAGAAGAAAAAGGTTTGATGGCGGTTCAAAATAAACAAGGAGTGTTAGGACCAAAAGTAGAGTTGGTTCTTACAGATGAAGGATTTAAGAAATTTCATTCCTAAGAAGGCACAGTATAATTAAGGCTAAGAAGTATCGTTTTCGTTGTCAAAATATCAACAGCCAAAAATAGATGTAAACTTTGGAAAAGCAAAGGGTATTGTTATCGGAATTATTGTTCTTATTATTATTGGAGTTGTAGCTTCAGCTTCTGCTCAAATAGTTGATTCTGGAAACAGAGGAGTATTATTGCATTGGAACGCAGTAGATACAGCTAGTGCACCTTTAGAGGAGGGATTACATTTTGTGATTCCATTTCAAGACTCTGTGGTAAACATGGAAGTTAGAACTTTGAAATTCGTCAAATCTACATCTTCTGCATCAAAAGATCTTCAGACAGTATCGACAGAAGTTACAGTTAACTATAGACCATCACCAAATTCAGTTCATACACTTTACAAAGAGGTAGGATTAGAATATGAAAGTAGAGTTATTCAACCAGCAGTTGAAGAAGTAGTGAAACAGGTTACTGCTAATTACAATGCAGCAGAACTAATCACAAAACGACCCCAAGTTAAAGCAGATATAGAACAAGAAATCACAACACGTCTTAATGTATACAATATCATAACAGATGTTATTTCAATCACTGATTTTCAATTCTCCGCATTATTTGCATCAGCAATTGAATCTAAAGTAGAGGCAGAGCAAAAAGCCCAAAAAGCAGAAAATGATCTTATAAGAATAGAAGTAGAGGCAAGACAACTTGAAGCGCAAGCAGAGGGTCTTGCAGCTGCAAACATTGCCGAAGCATCAGGTGAGGCCAAAGCAATAAAAATTATTAATGAAGCTCTTGCACAAAATCCATTTTATTTAGAATGGCTCAAGACTCAAGCATGGGATGGTAAATTACCTCTAGTTGTGGGAGAAGGTGGAACACCATTTATCCAAATACCAGTAGAGCCTTAAAATTAAAAAAATCTAGTCAGTTTTTGATTTTTCTCTGATTGAATCATACATTGCAAGGAATTGTTCTGGCTCTTCTCTTTTGTATCGCTTTACAAGACGAGATATCTCTTGGGGAGATAAGGACTGTCCTTTGTTTTGATAATATTCATCCATAATTTCAAATGGGGTTTTTTTTATAGCATATTTTTTCAAAGTGTCGTTTAGGGATTTGTTTATCATAAAATCCCAAATAATGAAACGATAAACCAAATATCCTGCAATGCCCAAAGATGCAACTATAGTAAGGGGAATTATTGCCACAAAGACCATATAGTAATTAATCGTCCTTGGTATTTCATTGTTTTCAAAAATTATCGAGTTTTGTGTGTTGAATGAGAGGGAGTATTTTCATCATGACAGTCACAGCTGCAAAGATGGGTCTCATGATCATTGATGCAATCTATACATCCAAAATGTTTTCTAGTTTCACAAGAAGCGCAAATCATATCTATTCTTAGTAAAGAAACTGAGGGATTTGAGTTTTTTGGATATTTAATAACTGACTTCACTCCTTTGAAGAAATTTTGCAGTCAAATCTACATATCCTTGAGGATCCAAGGGTTTGGCGAAATTCTTATCCACATTTATTAAATAAATTGAATGGATTCGGGCATTTAGAATATCATCATACGATATTGGAGGATTTTTGTAATACCGATCACATAAATATTGAACCTTTTTTATATCATCTTTTTTTCTGGCATTTGGAGGAATTAGAAATATTTTAGGAATTGGTATTATTCCAAGGACTGGCGTCGCTAAAGAAAATTTTGAACAGTATTTGCTATACCTAGCAATCTTGCTCATTATTCTAGCAGTTGAATAGTCTATTGTATCCATGGCGTGATCCGGGGGAGTAAATCCTGTTTCGATTTCTATTATGGTATCCCCTCCCCCTTTTTTTGCGAAAAGATCACATACCAGTATGTCTGAGACTTGCTTTTCAACCTCAACTGCATATCCGTTTGCAATCAAATTTGCCGCACAGATTAATTCCAGAACAGAGTGATTGATTTTAACTAGATTTTTTTTATACATGTCAATTAATTGTTGCCCGACAAGATTCAGTTTGGGTAAATCATCATCAGATAGATTCTTTGCCAATCTATCTATTACTGCATAAACATCATTTCGAAATTTTTCCAAATCCATTTGATAATGATGGGTAAATTTGCTATTTTAATAACTAGATGGGAAAATTACTCAAAATTAATTAAAGAAAAATAAGCTTTTCTTCATACCTTGTCTTAACAATCTAAATAAAAAGTGGAAATATGAACAAAATTCAGTTATTCTTTATAATCTTCTCAATGTTACTAGTAATTCCTTTAACCTCGGATTCTCAGGCAGTGTTATGGGATTTACTAATTGAGGCCAATGTAGAGAATTCTCCACTGTATTCAGGAGGTAGACCCATTGTATCAGGTATAATTGTCGACCATGCCTCAAAACCAGTTCATAATGCAACGGTAAACATAAGATCTGAGGCCATGTCAATATTTACTAAAACTAGTCAATCTGGGGAGTTTCAGGTAGAATTAGGTAAGCATGAACGATTACCAGGAAATTATATTGTCAATATTTCAGCAAATACTCCAGATGGAACAACTGGAATTTCCAGTATTCAATTTCAGGTAAAGGGAGAATTAGCTCATGCAACAGCAAACCATGTGAAATTATCCACTCTAGAGGCACAAAAATATCTCAAGGCCAGTCCAGAAGATTTTGATAATAACCCTGTAGGATTTATGCTGTATAATTATTATCAAAAGGTATATCAAGATTATCTAAAGGATGAAGAAATTAGCAACAAGATTACTCAGGAAAAAATTACATCAGAGCTACAAAAAGAAGATACAGAGAAATTGCGTTTAAAGGCCATTGAGAAATTTAATCCAAGTTATGGAATTTTTACCGGGCCTGAATATGAAAACTATGTAAATAGTTTGAATGATGGAGTAAGAGACACTGTCGTAGAGCAATTAAATTTTACAAAGAATCTGTTTGAAGAAGCTCAGGAATTAAGAATTAAGATTCTAGAAAATGGTGGATCAGCGGAAGAAGCACAAATTGCTTATTTGGATAAATTAATAGTTACAAGAGAAATGATTGAAAGTATTAATAATAATTCAACCAATAATTTGGAAAAGAATTCAAGTAATGTTACAAAAAAATCCTTTGAAACTTTAAATGAGAATTCAAATGAACAACTAAAGATTTCAGGGGGATATGCATTTGAGGATGAATTGATTGGCGAACCAGTTTATCAGGATCCAACAGTCCCATTAGCAGTTGACAAAATTTCAAACCAACCAGTTTACCAAGATTCCATATTGCCACCTGTGGTTGATAAAGTACTCATTGATGCACCAATACAAGTAGTTGTTAATGGAATAAATGTAGAGGTAAACTATATTGGATCAATATTTTATGTTAACGTTAATGGAACAGTTTTAGAATTTTTGGTCAATGGTACAGAAATTACCAGATTGAACAATTTAAAATAAATCAAATGAACGATTGATCAATTCTACGTGGACCTTATATTAAAAATTCACAAATACAAAAGTATGCAAATTGATATCCCGTTACCATGCCCTGTTTGTTCAGGTAAGATGTATTCAGTTTATTATGAAACATCATTTTCAATTTTAAAAAAACGAAGCTGGCAAGTATGTAAAGAATGCAATTTTGAGCAAAACACAGAAGATTTTAAAAAAATGATTTGCTGTGTATA
>DATKYM010000038.1:0-26340 GCA_035528495.1 Nitrosopumilaceae archaeon | reverse complement strand
GGAGCGATATATCAATTTGATTCTGATGATGGCACTGCAAAACATGATGCATTTGGTTTTTTCTTTGGAATCTCAAACACTGGGTTAGGAAATAGCGAAGTAATTTCTGCTTCAGGGGATTCAGGGGGACCAACGTTTGCAAACGGAAAACTAGTAGGCATTACATCTTATGGAATCACCTTACAATATACTAACAAGCAAACCTCAGACTGTACAAAACAATTTGGTCAACCAAGATTAGATAGTAGTTGTGGAGAGTTTGCAGGAGATACACGAGTTTCACAATATACTGATTTTATTACCAGTGTTTTGAGTCCAATAAATGACTCAGATCCTCCAGTTATCTCTGCAACTAATGCTGATACCTCATCAACTACAGCTACTATTACGTGGACTACTGATGAACCTGCAACAAGTTTGGTAGATTATGGTACTGATAATAATTATGGTACATCTGTATCTGATTCTAACTATGTTACTTCTCATAGCATAGAACTTACGGGATTATCCTCCTCAACTGACTATCATTTCATGGCAACTTCAGAGGATGCTTCAAACAATTCTGCATCATCTGTTGATACCCCCTTTACAACGACATCTCCTCCTGCACTAGTATCAATTACCATATCTCCAGATGGTCCTTCAATAACTGAAGGTTCAACACAGCAATTTACTGTAACTGGAACATATTCAGATGAAACTAATAAAGTACTAACCGCAGTTACATGGGAAAGCTCTGTTAGTACTGTTGCAACAATTGATACCGATGGTTTAGCTACAGGTACTGTAGCAGGTTCAACAACAATTAAAGCAATTTACGCCGGAAAAGTAGATACAACTGCCCTAACAGTAACTACTGCTCCTGTAGAACCAGCATCTACTAGCGTTTCCTCAATTGACTATCTCATTTATGGTGGAAGAGACAACTCCAAGCATTTGGATATAACCGTAACAATAATTGATAATTTTTCAGCTCCCGTTTCTGGAGCATCTGTTTCAATTGATCTATCCCGTGATGGTGGTCAAATTACATTAGGTAATGGTATTACTGCAACTGATGGAACTGTGACATTTTCCCTCAAAAACGCAGCTTCTGGTCATTATGAAACTGATGTAACTAGTGTGAGTGCAGGTGGTCTTATCTTTGTAGATAACTATGATGACTTGGGATTTGACAAATAAAAAATTTAAAATCTAATTTTCACGCCTATCTCCGTCATTTTTATCCCCAATTTGGTGGGTGAATCCCCGTGGACCCATTTTAATTCCCAATTTGGTATCTGGGTCCAGCAGGAATTGAACCCTTGAAATTATTTTTTGGGAATCATTGGTGCTGGAGTATATCTGATAAAGGTTAGAACAAACAAAGGATAGATTTCTTTTCCAGTATGTCCGAATCTAGCCATTATCCACACCTTACTTAATAATTATTTTTTTAAGCAGAAATACCCTTTGTGATTTTTTCTTTTCTGTGTTCTTTAACCCCCTCACTTAGTATGGAGACCTCTTCTGCAGTAATTTTTCCTATCTCCATTCCTTTCTTTTTTACCCCCCTCTACTCTCTCAATAAGTTGATCCAAAAAACTCAATTTTTTCTTTTTTTTCAAAACGATAGAGTTTCAATTGAATATATTAGACGAAGAGACAATTTTCAAATTTGAAAGTTATTGAATTTTTTTACTTTCGATATTGAAAATCGTACTCTGTCTTTAAATCAAAAACTATTCAAATTACTGTAATTGAAAAAAATAATCATCGGTATAATCACAGCCTTAATGATTGTGCCCTTACTCTCAAGTGTACATGCCGAATCAATTTATGATATTAACATACCCTCTGGTTCTGCAGATCCAACTGCACCATTTCATTGGCAAAGTGAAAAAGATGGTGGTACTTCAGGATTTATTGAAATAATAGTGGGTGATGGGGTTCGATGGGGAAATGCAGACACTGTTTCTCATACAGTGACCTCAGGTACTCCACAAACAGGTCCTGATGGAATTTTTGATAGTGGAAAACTTGAGCCAGGAAACGTGTTTGTGCAGCAGTTTAAAGAAAAAGGGGAATTCCCATACTATTGTACTATACATCCTTGGAGGACAGGTTTGGTTAGTGTAGTTAGTGGGAACAGCTTTTTACCAAGGGTTGCGTTTGATGTGGGGGATGGAAAGACTACTTTTAATCTAGAATACAAATTCAATCGATTACTTCAAAATGCAATTGTAGATGAAGATTCAAAATCAATATCATTTGAACTACAGGGAAGGGGAATGAGTGATGACAATACACTAACATTGTTTCTTCCTTCTACTTTGATTAGTGGAATATCCTCAGTCTCTATTGATGGTGTTACAACAGAAGGATATGCTCAAGAATTTAAAGATGGATTAACTCTACTTGTAATAGATGATATTCCTCCCTCTTCAGAATTTATCACAATAACAGGGGCAAGCATAATTCCTGAATTTGCTGATTTGGCCGGGATAGTTTTGATTATGTCAATAACAATGATAGTTTTGTTCACTAGAAAACAAAACAATTCCGTAAAGAAAATAATCTACAGTTGAAATATTTGAAAATGGAAAATATTCTCATTGATCTTGAGAATTTATGAGAGAAAATAAATAATATCTTTAATCCCATATTGGTACCTTACAACGTCACTCCAGGAAGCCAAAAGGCATTCAAAAAGGCAGTTGCATTATCTGAGACCCTTCAAACAAAAGTTACAATTCTAACATGTTTAGAAGAATGTCCTACTTTTGGTTTTTTAAAACATATGAGAGTGTAGAAAATGAGGAGCGCAAATATATACAATTTATTAAATACAAGAAAAAAACCAATAAATTCAGAGATGAATATCGTGGTGGGAATTAAGAACTCAACTTTAACAAATCAACTTTCTTTAAACTCCTTTAGAAAAAGTTTTTTTAAAAATAAATTACAAAATAAAAGAGGTGACAATCTTTTTCAACATTAAAAACAATTTATGTTGCAGCAAGACTTGTGCCGATACTTTTTGTATTAAAGAGACATAGAAAAATCTGGATAAATCAAAAAGATAATGATGTTGATTTAGAAAAATTTAGGAAAAACGCGAGAAAATTATTAAACACTTGCATATCTCTTGGACCAGTTTACATTAAACTAGGACAGTGGCTTTCTTCTCGGGCAGATATTCTTCCTCAACCATACATGAAAGAGTTGGGAAAATTACAAGATGATGTTCCCTCGGCACCTTTTGAGCAAATAAAACCGATTTTAGAAAAAGATCTTGGTCCAATTGAACAAAATTTTGATTTTATTGATCATAATGTATTATCTGGCGCCTCAATTGGTCAAGTTTACCGTGCAAGAGTAAATGATCAAGAAGTCGTGGTTAAAGTAAAACGACCTGGTATTGAAAAAAAAATTGAAGAGGATGTTAAAGTATTAAAGAAATTTTTACCAATAGGTTTGAAATTTGTTGATCCTAATCTAGGTTTTACTGCAAAATCAATGCTGTCCCAATTTATAGAAACAATTTATGAGGAATTGGATTATACTTTGGAATCATCCAATCTAAAAAAAATTAAAAAGAATTTGATTAAAAACAAACGCGTCATTATTCCAAGAGTTTTTGATGAATATTGCTCAAAAAATATTATCACAATGGAATATCTTCCAGGGATAAAAATAACTGATGTTGAGGCATTAGATGCCAAAGGAATTGACAGAAAACAACTAGTAGATGATGTCCATATGGTATTTTTCACTATGCTTCTGCACCATTCGTTGTTTCATGCAGATCCTCATCCCGGAAATATTTCAGTGAATGAAAATGGTAAAATAATCTTATATGATTTTGGCATGACTGGAAAACTAAATAGGGAAACTAGGATGCGCCTAGTTCGATTATACCTTGGATTAATAGAGAAAGATCCTCCAAGAACTGTTACTGCTATGGATGAATTAGGAATGCTAAAACCTGATTATAACAGACCGTTGATTGAAAAGGCAATATCCATGTCTATTCGAGCAATGCATGGTAAAAAGCCAGATGAAGTTGAAATTGATGCGTTTATGGAACTTGCCAATAAAACCATGGGAAAATTTCCCTTCGTCTTGCCAAAGGAACTAGCACTATACCTTAGAATGGCTTCAATTTTAGAGGGCATTTATCATACTCATAAAGTTGATTTCAAGTTTGTCAAAGTTTTAAGAACTCTCCTTGAACAAGAAAATTTAATGTTTGATGCTTATTTAGAAGAACTAAAATTCTCTTTTAACAAAATTGCAAAATCAATTGATGATGCAATATCACTAGCACCAGAGTTAAGGCGATTTTTAGATGAGAACCGCTCACTTCAATGGTCCACAAAAAAACCAAAATCTAACGGATTACTTGCAGGAAGTATCTTTTCTTCCACAATTTTTATTGGTTCATCATTTTTATTTTCTTCAAATGAATTTGTTGGAATGGCAGGTATGGTGGGTTCAATTATTATTTTTGGTGTGGTTGCAAAATTTTCCCATCGTTGATTGTTTGTCACTAAATTAATATCTGCATTCTGATTTAGGTTTATGAACCGTAATGGTTAAAACTCCATTTTCAATTTTAGAGTGAGTTACTTTTGGGGCTTTTTCATTTTCTTTTAATTTAAATGGTAAAAGAATCACTGAACGAAATTTTAGCGGCCTGTGAAGGTTTATAGAAGTAATGGGTTTTCCTTCCAATTTTTTATGTTCTTTAATTGACTCTCTTTTACCACTTACGATAAGAGTATTTCTTTTGATTTCAAGTTCATCAATATCTGAATCATTAAATCCTGCCAAATCCATTGTGACTTTGATTTCATCATCTTCAAAGTAAATATCCACAAATGGAAAAACTGCTTCATTAATGCTTTTACCAAGTTTATCAAAACCTTCCTCAAAATCCTGAGCCAATAAACCCAACAAACCCATACGCGCTAATATGCTGACTAATTTAAAAAGATATCATTACTATTACCTATTTTAAAATAAAAACTATTTTACAAATACCCTAATTTTCTAGAATAGGAAAAAATTTCAAAACACTTTAAGTATAATTAAAATTTATAATCTCTATGGTTCATCCCTTGGGTTGGCTCATTGCTGGGCTCGTTGCACCAAAGATTTACGAAAAATTATCACCAGAAGAAAAAAACAATTGGAAAGAGAAATTTGATTTTCACCATGGCGAAGTAGGAATTTTAATGATTGTAGGTGGAGCTATCACAAGAAACCCTGGATTATCTGCCTTTGGAGCGGGTTTGGTTATAGATGATTGGAAAGATAGAGACGAGTGGTTTAAAAAAAACACCGATGCTGATTCAGAATAGAAATTTTACAAAAATTTTAATTCTATTTGTTTTTTAAGCCTAAATGAATTTTAAAGTATGGAATAGATAATCTAGGTTTTATGCACATAAGGGTATTAATGTAATATTTTCAACACTCCATATTGTCTTTAAATTATTTAAAGGAATTTCTAGTAGGATCTTTGGCCCTTGTTATTGTAATGGGACTAGCTAGTCCAGTATTTGCAGACCATTCATCAGACGATCACCCAACTACAAAAGTAATTCATTTAGGGTATTTGCAGCTTGCAGCCCATGATTTTTTTGACATGAATCGTGCAGAAAAGACCGATAATGAAAACGGAAAACTTGACTTGAGTACTGTATTGTTTGATCCACATGCTGGTCAATGTGACTTTAAAAAATCACTGTATCAAGAAGATGGGTGTATTTTGTATGAGGATGATAAAATTTCAATTGGTGGCGAGAAAAGAAGTGCTGAGAATATAATGATATCAACTGCTAGTGCTGAGGTTGGAGAAGTATATCTGAAATTTGTTAATAACTATGGAGATATTATAGCATATCAGAAAACTTTAGAGTTTTATCATGAGAAAATTAAAAATGCATATGAAGAATCATTTAATCTACCATTTCCCAACCCTCGAGATGGAGAAGTAACTAATCTACATAATTTAGCAGTAAGATCTGGTCATGATTTTCTTCCTTCAGAAATAATGTATAAAAGCACATTAACTTCAATTTTCATGATAGATCCATTTGGAGATAAATTAAGCGAAACAGAAAAAATACAACCAAGTTCTACAGTAAACGGTAAATTTGATGACGTATTTACACACATAGAAAATTTTTGCCTCCCTGGTTTTTGCATAGATGTGGATCTTCTTTTAGCAGACCAGACATTTGGTGATGATTTTGGAATGGACTCCGGTAAATTTAATCAATTTATGACAGAACTTGGGGATGGAGAATTTAATCAAAACGATGAAGTATCAAGATTACTCGAAGAAGCTTTTGGTATGGGAATTAATTTTGATAAATACGACAAACCAGTAGCAGGTGAACTATTATCAGTAAATACACCGGCACTTGTAATTGCGGGACTATCAAGTACAGTCTGGATGATTCCAACTGTAATAGGACTTGCAAGCGCTGGAGGGTATCTGGCATACTACAAATCTAGAAGGGATTGAGTCTTTTTTTCGTAATACTTCGGTCTGGATTTTATTGATTCTTACTGATTATCACTTATGAGCCAGTGGCGGTTTGTTAATTTTTCAATACTGGTTGGTTTTAAACAAGCAGGTTCAAAATTGGGGGATTTGAATGCAAGGTCAAGTCCTTCCTTACACATGACATATTGGGGCTCTACTCCTAATTGGGTCTGTTTTAAGGGTGAATGTTGAATGTTAGTTTTTGTAACTATTGAAAGCTCACCTCCATAGTACATGGAATAAAGTTTACCTGATTCAGAGTTTATGGCAATCTCAAAAGGCTCCTTGACTGGAATTGTTTTAATCACGTTATTCTCAAACCCGTCAATTACAGTAATGTCCTTTGATCCCTGGTTTGTGACATAGATGATATTTGATTGAACATCTACTACTGTCCTTCTTGGAACTTCTCCAACCTTTATGGTATCTACTACTTTATTTTGCATGCCATCAATTACTGAAATCGTGTTTGACTCTTGATTGGTGACATAGATCATATTGGTTATAGGGTTTACTGTTACTCCTCTTGGACTCTCCTCGACTTTAATTGTGGTTATTTGTTGATTTGATTTTCTATCCCAAACATGTACCAGGTTTTCAGATTCACTTGTAACATATACAATTCCCGTTAAAGGATTTACAGCGATTCCACATGGAATTAAAACCTCAAAGGAAGTCTCAATTTCATTTGTCGCGCCATCAATTACGTATACCAAATCAAGTCTGTCACTAGTTACATATACTGTATTTGATTTGGAATCAACTGCTATATCATAAGGATCATCCAGAGGGATTTCTTTTATTAATTGATTATTTGTGGTGTTTAGAATTGAGAGTGTATTGGCAAATTCTCCTCCGACATACACTGTTTTGGTCTCTGAATTCACTCCTACACCAAACGGAGTTTTCACTGTATCTATTGACTCTAAAATTTCATTGGTATTTCCATCAAGTACAACGAGTTTTCCTCCAAAAAAATCAGTGATGTATACCTGGTTTGTTTTCTCATCTACTGATGCAGAAGTAGAGTTTACTTTGAAATCTGGAGTAATTACATAATAGAATGAATCTTCGGCAAATGCCAAACCCATAAAATTTGTACTGCCAAAGGTGATGACTGCAAATAAAGCTATTAGAAATATTTTTGATGAATTAATTTCAAAAAATTTACAATATTTTATTCTCATAGATTAATGAAATTAATCAACATATTAAATTCATATCTGAACCTTGTTTTCTTCTGTTGATGACTGATCTGCCTTTAGACCTTTGTATCTATTTCGTATAGTTACTTCTGTAACTCCTGCAGCTTCTGCCAAATCACGTTGAGTGATTGATACTCCGTTTTTAACACAAGATAGGTATAATGCTGTGGCTGCAAGACCCATTGGATCTTTTCCTGCTGACTCTTTACGTTCCTGAGCTCCTTGAAGTACCTTGACAGCATCTCGTTTGGTTTTTTCAGGAATCGCCAGTTTACTTGAAATCCTAGCAATACACTGAACCGAATCTACTACTGGCATCCTTAATTCTAATTCATGATATAGTAATCTATAACATCGAGCAATATCCTTTCGTTTTACATTGGCAGCTTCTGAAACATCCTTTAGGGTTCTTGGGGTTTCAGTATCTCTACAAGCAGCATACAGTGACGCTGCAATCATGGCAGAAATAGATCTTCCACGAACAAGTTTTTTCTCCAATGCCTTTCTGTAAATGTAAGCAGCTTTTTCCAAAACATTTGGAGAAACTACTACCTTGTCTTTTAGCTTGTTTAATTCACTTAGTGCTTGCCTTAAATTTCGATCAATTGGTTCATGAACTTGACTTCTGCTATCCCAAGTTCTAAGACGCTCAATAGTGGTTTTCATTGATGTGGATAATGGTTTACCTGACGCATCTTTGTTAATTGGATTAATTACAGTAGATAGTCCCATATCATGAATAGTAAGGGAGGATGGTGCACCAGTTCTAGCAGGATCTGACCCTCCATCTTTTTGAAATGATCTCCATTCGGGGCCTGTTTCTTGTGATTTTTCAGAAATTACAAAACCACACTTTGAACAAAACTGCTCACCTGTTTCTTCATCGGTAAGCAAAGAATTTTTTCCACATCTTAGACAATTTGAATTTGATTTGAAAGTTACCATTTATACTGCCCTAGATTTACATTTTTTCTCAAAATTTTAATTGGTAAAACCTCATGATTTTTTTCAAATTTAATTTTGTTGATAATTAACATGCAAGGTTAACTTTTACGTATAATTTAAACCGAGTATGATGCCCTAGAAAATATTCATGACTAAAAACTTGAATTAATCCAAATACTGACTTGAATCCTGTTTTAATCTCATATTTACATGATATTTGTTACAATTAAAGATTAAACAAAAAAAAAAGAATGTAAAAAATACTAAGTTATTCGACTTAAATCACTATAAATGAAATTAGCTCAAAATTACTTATTACGATGTTTTGTAAGACATTCTTTACAATAGACTGGTCTGTCTGGTTTTGGTTCAAAAGGTACTTCTGAATCTGTTCCGCAATCGGAGCATTTCATTGGATACATTTTTCGTTCTTCTGACATAATTTTGTGTAATTTTAGTATTATAAGAACCAAGGTATTTTTTTTAAAAAACTCATATCCTATTTTTGAAATGAATGACTGTATTCGAATTCGTATTTCATAAAATGTATTCAAGGTTCAAAAGGTCAAGGAATTAAAATTACTTTCAAAATTAGGGTTAGAGATAATTATATGACCGAAAGGAAATGATGAAAAAATTGTAACGCTCGATCTTAAATTAAGCCTGAATTTCTTACCTTTTTTTTTAAAAGAAATGATCTTTCTTTATAATAAAAAATTCATTACAAATTATAATAATAACTTATAACTTCTGCAATATGCTTTTTAACCATAATTTATTACCTGTCCTGTGGTAAAAATCAGAACTATTACAATGTCTGTCAATCGTAAGACCGGGGATGTTTTTGACGCAATTTTAAACTCACCTCCAAAACTTATGCCTGATGCGAGTCAAAATCAAGATGGTTCTTGGTCGTTTTCAACACCAAGGGGTAATGCTAGTCTAAAATTCATGCAAAATAAAACCATGGGAATTTTGGATCATTTGTATACGGACAATGAAGCGTCTTGGAGTGTGCCAATGAAGGTAGTGGCAAGTGGTAATGAATCAGAGGTGATAATCACAATACAAAAACCAGACATTCTAACTGATGAGCAATTTGATGATAGAATGAAAGAAATAGAAATATTGTTTGCAAATTTAAAGAAGATTATTGAAAATGAATAAATTTAATTTTTAATTAATTATAATCCAAATTTGAGCCTGCATACGTACAAATGCATCATTAAGGTTAAATGCAAATTTTACAATTATTTTCTAGTAATGCCGTACGAAGAAGTATACTTTCAAAGGATAGAAGATGATTCTGAGAGTAAAAGAAAATCAAAACAATTTCCTAAAAAGGACAAACAAATCTTTTGAGTTAATTATAACAAGAATTCTTTTAATCATTCTGATTATCTCTACTGGGACCTACCATATCTTCTGGTTTGACTCGGTTATCCCAATCTCCTCTAATTCCTTTTACTAATGAGATAATACCACCAACAATTAAAATAATTATTATCCCAAAAAAGATACTTTGATTCCAAATCTTTTCTGAACATTCAATCGGGATGGGTTTTTCATTATTAGAATAATCAAAACAATTTCCAAACTCGCTTGTTTCAATATTTGATGTTTGAAAGTTTCCACCAAAAACCCCTAAAATTATAAAGCCAAAAAATATCATGACTATTCCAACCATTATGAATCGAATATCGCTCATAATGCTAGTTATGATTTACAGTATTTACGCTTTGATTAGGGAAATTATTTTTCAAAAGAGGTTTTTAGATTTTCTAATGATGCTTCATAAAATGATCCAATGTAAACAAGAAATTCTAAAAATTCATTTTCTGTCATTTTTTTGCTATTAAGATAAGACTCCCAAGTTAATTGAGTAGAGTTTTTGGTTTTTGCTGTAATGGAAATTGTTGCCACATACGCCCTTAGTGGTAACCCTTCAGTAGCAATATAGGTAAAGTATTCTCCGTTTTTCCATGCAACAACATGCTCTTCGATAGTGTTTCCATCATTGAATGTAATTTCTCTAATTGCTCCAACCCCGCGTTTTTTCTTGGAAAGAAATGTAGTTTTTTGAACATCAATAACCCAAAGAGACAACCCTACAATATCACTCACCTTTCTCCATACTTTTTGCTTGGATGCTTTGATGATAATTGATTTCTTAACACTTCCTGTATGATGTGATTTGGAAGTGTTTTTCCCCATGTAAATTGATTTTAATGTCCTGATTTTAAATTTAGTTATTTGGAATGGTTTTTGATATGATTTACCTCGACTGGTCACTTTTTTGCTGGTTATTGTGAATTATGATTTTTTAAATTGATAATTAATAACAAATCAATCAATTGGAGATATATTCACAATTCGAATATGTAAACGCAAAATTGAATGATATCTAGACTCTGATAAATGGGATCTGTTAAGAATTATGAAATTAGGATTAATTTAAGGGGCCTAGATTTTTAATATTTGCGTACAGGATGGGGACCACAAAATGTATTCCTTTCGAGTACTAACTTGAAAAATACTGTACACAGAGTATTATTTTACGCAATCCCAATGTTGGGGATTATTTCAATTCCTGTTCAAGTTAATGCTATTTTATTTAATGAGAGTTTTGGCATTCAAGGCCTCACTAACGACCAATTTAGTTTATCTTCTGGCATGGAGGTGGATTTAGGAGGAGGAATTTTAATGGAATTTGGCGGAACTTTATTAATTTCTTAATATTATTCCAAAATAACTTCTCTAACACATTTAATCCCCAAAAACTAATGAATAAAAATGGTATTTGGATGGGGTAAAAAAAAGTTAGAGCAAGCACCTGAAGAGATTTCACAAGATAAAGAAATCAATCTATCAGATGTTCAAAATATAACTCTAGATTTACTAACCTTAAGAAAAACTCAAACTTTGAATGAAGTAAAGTCTTTAAGAAATTATACTTCTCCTTTAATTAAAGAACTTGCAAATATTGCAAAGACTCTTGAAAAAGATGATCTCAAAGTTGAGGATATTGATAAACATTTGAGAATTATTGTAGTTAGAGGCAAAAAACAAGTGATAAATGTAATCAAAAAGGATTCTACTGATTTACCTGAAATTTCTTCTTTTGAAGACATATTGGATATGAGTAATATTTTGAATCAAAAATTAAAGAAAATAGGAGATGTTTTAGGAAGACAGACACGAGTAATTCACATTTTTGCTAAAAAATATGCCGCACAACTAAAAGAGATATTAGCTCAAATGAATTCTAATCATTCTGAAGTTCAAAATCTAATAAAAAATTTTCAAGATACTACATCTGCTTCTGATGAAATCACCGAACTTTTAGACAAAATTAAAAGTCGAGAAGATGATTCTGTTTCAAAAAATAAAAAAATTCTAGAGTTAGAACATGATCTAGACTCATTTCAGGAAAAACTTAAAAATTTGGAAAACTCTATAAAAAAAATAAAATCAAGTGACAAATATTCTGAATTTATAAAATTAAATCAAAAGTTAAGTTCTTTTTCGGTAGAGGCATTTAATATCAAAAATGAAATTAATACTCAATTTACAAAGATTTCAAGGGCCCTAAGCAGATATGAATATACCTCAGCATTAGACAGAGATCAAAAGTTTCTTTTGACTCAATTAATAAATGATCCATTCTCTGCGTTGACTTTGAAGAACGAGGATTCTATTATTGTAATTTTTGAAAATGTTAAGAAAGGAATCACTTCGGGTTCAATTTCTGTTAAAGATAATGAAAAAACCATGTCCAATATTGCCGAAACTGAAGAAATACTTGGAAGATATATTAAAAAAATTAATCTTTTCACAGAACAAAAAAATGATATTCAAAATCAATTATCTATTTTTGATAAATCCGAATTATCTACTCTGGAAAAGGATCTAGAAAAAAATCAAAGTAATCAAAAGGACTGTGAATTTCGACTTTCTTCTTTAAGAAAGGAAATTGATGAAAACCACGCAAGTATTCCAGAATTAGTAATGAAAATTGAAAAAAAACTAAAAAAGTTCTCAAAGACTGATTATCATATAATAAATCAAACTCAAAATTAATTAGGACTGATGGGAAATCCCTTCTTGGTTGTTCAAAAAGAAAAAAACTGAACGAATTGTTTCATTAAAACTAGATGTGGTAGATAGCATCTCATCCTATTGTAAAATCAAGCATCCAAATGAGTGTATTTTGATCCTGAAAGGAAAATCAAAAAATGGCCGTATCTTAATTGATGGTCTCGTGATTCCTCCATTTAGTCATTCAGGACCTACATTTGCGGGTTTTCCCCATTCATTTTTACCATTTGACATGAGTTATCTGGGGATTATTCATTCTCATCCTAGTGGGTCAGCTGAGCCATCTTTAACTGATCTTCATAATTTCTTTGGATTAGTGTCTTTAATTGCAAAGTTCCCATATGGTGATGACGATATCTTTGCATGGGATAGTAAGGGGGACTCCATCAAACTTGAAATTGTTTGAATAAATTTTTCATATTTTTAAAAAACCGTAATTAATCATGACAAAACTTTATAAGGATTTTAAAGATATTTTCAATGAATTGTTTAGCTTTAAAATATATTTAATTTTCTTATTTGCCTCATTGGCGATAAGCATTGGATTGCAAATGATTCTGCCATTTCCTTATGGATTAGCTGCCGCACTTGGAATCTTTATAGCATTTCCCTTGTTGTTAAGACGACGAGCAATGAGTAAAATGGGTGGTTATGGAGACTCAGGACAAGGTGGAGGATTCTTTGGGTCAAATTCTGGAAATACCAAAGTTCGATACGTGTGTCTTGTTTGCAGCAATAAACATAATGGTGGGACATGTCCTAGATGCGGCTCCAAAATGCAACGGGCTGATTTCTAAAAATCTATTATGACTTTAGATGAACTACGACAGAAAGTAATTTATCAAAATACAATTGATGTTTGGATAAAATTATGCGAAGAGAAAAGCATGGATTGGAATGTCGCTGAAAATTATAAAAAATTCATTGATTATCTATTAACCAGCAACATTAACATGAAAAAATTCCCCTTATGTGTAAGTGATGGTGATTCAAAACTTGAATCTACTAGACAAAAAGTAAAATTTGCAGAAGGATTATCCGAAGAAAATAATCCCCTTAGTACAACTTATACAATAAGGCTAAATGACTCTACAATTGAGATAATTCGTAAATTCAATTAAAAATAACTATCTTTTGAGTTTAGGATTTACAATCACGTCCAAAGCATTTCCAATAAAAACAAATGCGAGACCTGTAATTGCAATCATTACTCCTGGAGGCATTATCCACCACCATAACCCCCTGGATGCAGCTCCGTAAACATTTGCATCATGCAATATTTGCCCCCATGTGGGAAATGACGGATCTCCCAATCCTAAAAAGCTAAGACCAGCTTCAGTTGTTATTGCCGCTGGAACAGATATAGCTATACTTGCAAAGGCATATGGAAGCAATTGAGGTAAAATATGTCTAATAATAATTTTGGATTTTTTTTGACCCATCATCTCTGCTGCTTCAATATATCCACGTGTTTTAATTTGAAGTGCCATGCTTCTTGAAACCTTGGCAACGCCCACCCACCCAAAAATTGTTAGGAACCCTATCATTACAAAAATACTATTACTGATAGTCACAGATAATATGATTAGAAAGGGAAGTGCAGGAAGTGCATAAATTACATCATTAAATCTCATCATTGCCTCATCGGTTTTTTTTCCTTTGTATCCTGCATACACTCCATAGAATAATCCCATCACCACTGACGCGATAGCTACTACTATCCCAATGAATAGGGCTAAAGGTGTTCCCCAAAGAAGGCCAATCGCCAAGTCTCGTCTGAGTTCATCGGTGCCCATAATCCCAAAAGCTTTTCCACCCACAATTAATTTGGATTCGGGTATTTGATTTTGAGAATTTATTCCGTAAAGATTAATCACAAAAAGATAATCTCCCTTTAGAGACTGATGAGTTTTTGTTTTAGAAAACACAATATCCTCAACAGATAAATTTTCTACAGAAAAATCAAACTTGTCAGATTGCAAGAAAAGTTTTTTTTTAATTGATTCATCTGTTGAAAAAATTCTCTCAGTATGCGTTGTGATCGAATCTGAATTAGGTAAGGATGTTGATAACAATTCCAAATGAACTCCATCTGGTCTAATTACCCGTATTTCTAAAAGTGGGGTTCCAGTATATTCAGCAGAAAATTCATAAATAAAATCATTTGGGAAATCATCATATTCAAAATTAAATCCAAATTGATGTGATATTACAGAAAGACTTCCTGATGATTCTATTTGTTTAATGGGATTATCCATAATTTTGTGCTCTGGAATTTTTTCAACTAGAAATAGATTTACCCAACCTGGGATGGCGACTTTTGGATATGAAATCCAGTTGTTTGGATTGTTCCACTCACTAAATGTTTCACTTGGTATGGCAATTATTGCAACTAGAGAAATTATGATTAAAATTGACAAAATTAGGATACCTGTTATTCCCATCTTGCTTTTGAGGAATTCCTTCTTGATATCTTGCTGAGATATGCTCATTACCCTGTCCTTATCCTTGGATAAAAGACCCAACATCCGTGCACACCCTTTTCATCCTTATTACCACAAACATGCCTAGAGGAATCAAATGTCTTATCTTGACAAGCCACTAACAAGGGAAGTTTACTTCGACCATATAAGCACTAAATCTCAAAGTCACAAGACAAACACGAGAATATCTCTTGACTTGTCGGTGCTGGAGTAATCTTGGTAAAGTTTAGAGTTAGAGAATAATCTAAAATTATTTTTTGAAATTACACGTGCAGGAATTTATCTGGCAAAATTTAGGGTGAATAACGATTAGTTTTATTTTCTAAGAATTATTTTTCTGGGAAAGGTAAAATAATTAGGGGATAATTGCTGCCAAACGTAATGGTGCTCCACTCCCACCTTCAATCTTCATCGGTAATGCAATAACTGTAAAACCCATGGCGGGTAATTTATCCAAATTTGCAATGTTTTCAAAAAAAGGAATGTTCTTAGAGCAAAGAATACGGTGTGTCTCAAAAAATTGTGATTTACCATAATCGATACTTTGAGTATCTAATCCAATTGCATTGATCTTTCGATTCTCAACTAACCATTGTGCTGCATCACTGTGTAATCCAGGAAAATGTAAATCATCCAAGGCCTCTTTTCCTTTTTTATCTGTCCCTAGATACTTGAGGCGGTCAGGCCAATATCTTCCAAACCCTGTATGTAGTAAAACAATAGTTCCATCAGGTATCAGTCCATAATTAGACTCCCAATTTAAAAAATCATCAATGGTAATTTGGTAATCGGGAATTTTTAGAGCCTCCTTGGAAACATCAATTGTAATAGCAGGTCCAATAAGATTATCCAAGGGGATCTGATCAATTGTTTTTCCATTCTTTGCAAAATGAATTGGAGCATCCATGTGGGTACCGCCATGCTCTGGAGCAGAAAATTTTTTTGCTGAATAATAATATCCTTTCTCAGTAATTCCTTCAAAACCAACATCTAGCTTAAACCCCTCTTCAGTAGGCCAGTAGATGGTTTCTGGAGAATAACTATGCGTAAGATCAACTATGCTCCCTTTTGGCCAAGACACATTATTACTCAATATCAAATTATTTTTTTAAAAGAATATAAACAAAATTCTAATCAATTTTGACCTTCTCTTGCAGTGGTGCTAAACCAATTTTAGAAAATCTCATTGGAATTGAATTACTTTTTGGACAGGATTAAAATGAAAAAGAGTGTTTAGAATTTAATAAAATTTTATTTCTCACCAATCAATACAACTAGAATTTTTGTGGGCGTGTCCCCATTGTTTTTCCCATTATGAGTATAATTTATTGCCTCAACCATTGATTCTCCCTTTACAAAGGTCTTGATTCCTTGTTCTCCATAATCTACTGTAACTTCACCATCCATAATGTATGCGAACATTGGATTTTCATGAATGTGGGGTCCAGTTTCAGCACCAACTGGGATGGTAACAATTTTTGAAATAATTTGAGAACCCGAAGAATATTGAATTTCCTGTCCAATTATTGTTGTGGTGGTATCCAAAATTGTTTGCGATGAGACATCATCTGCTGCAATAACAAAATAAACTCCTGTAAATGTCAACACAAAACCAATCCCAATGAGTATGGAAATGGTCTTTAATTGCATCAAAAAGTTCAAATTATCTTATACCTTTAAAAATTGCTTATTATCTGACAGTCGATAAACTCGTTAACACTTGAAGAATAAGAAAAAATTACAAAAAAGGTCTCAAGGGTTAGTACCAGTACGGATCCTTGGATCAAAATACCCATACAACAAATCTGCAATAAATATACTAATTAAGAAAAATACTGTCAAAATATAAGTCGCACCAATAATTATTGGCAAATCCATTACAGTTATTGCCTCAAAGTACAATCTTCCCATCCCAGGCCAATCAAAAACTGCTTCGGTAATTATTGCCCCTCCAAGGGAGCCTGAAAGACTTAGGGCAAGAATTGTAACTATTGGGGGTGCGGCATTTTTTAAGGCATGTTTGTAAATAATTTTCCTTCTATCAATCCCCATTACTTTTTTGGAGGTTATGAAATCTTCTTGCATTATTCCTACTATAAAATTTCTTACCAAATATGCCCAAGCACCAAATCCAATCATCACAATTGTAATCAGGGGCAATGTCATATGGTAGAGTAAAGAAAAGAAATAATCAGGATCTGAGGATGGAATTGAGGGTGTAGCCCTTGCTGGGAAAATTTGATAAACAAAAGAAAATAAAAATATCATTAACATTCCAATCCACCATACAGGAAAACTAGAACTAATGATTGCAAAACTGGAAGTCATCCTATCTATTACAGATCCAACTTTACTTCCAGAGAAGGCGCCCAGGAATATGCCGATAACTGAAATTATTATCGTTGCAGTGGTAAATAATAAAATAGTTCTAGGAAGTTTTTCTAAAATTATTTCTCTTACATCCGTAGATCCTGAATCACTTGTAAGAAATGTGGCATTACCAAAATCTAATAATAAAATTTTGTACATGGTTAATCCTATTCTTTGTGGTGAGTACCAAGGGTCTCCTAATCCAAGCGTTTCAATTCTTTGATCTATTTGACTCTGAACAAATTCTTCAAATTCATCAGATGAAGAAAAACTATTTGCTATTGATGGATCTGCTGTAATCTCCCCTCTTACCTGAAACACTACTCCTTGTTTGAGTATTGTATCCATATTGGATCCAACAAGAGAAATGGTGATAAGCAAAGTAATCATTAAAACACCAAACATTGTAACTAATCTAGTTGCAATGTACTTTTTTAATGCCAATAATATCTGATAACAAAATCCGTTTATAACAATTAAATGGTCAAAAATGGTCAGTTTATCATCATTAATTTTATAGCAGTTCTAAATTAACCGAGTAATATTGTCTTAAAGACCTGATTGGATTTGTAAATATAATCACATGTGATATTTTTAAAAAATCTAATTTAGGATGGTTTAGTAATGTTTTTAGTGAAAAAAACCATTTTTGAGCCAGATAATTTAGTATTATCTAAGAAAGAAATTTTAGATTTTTGTGATAGAGTTATTGTAAAGTGGGGTAAAAATCCATCAAAAAACCAAAATAATATTCTAGCAATGAATGCCGTAAAAACAAGTATTATTTGGACTGATGATGAATCACTCAAAGCAATTTGGAGTGAGATAATTTCTTGGACTTTTGACTTGCTTTATGAGAATGCACTTGCTCAAGGGGACAATGGAGCGAATTGGTCTCAAATAATGAAGAAAATAAAGGATAAAAAATAGGATACAAAAAGTTATTTCATGAGTGCAAATACGCTTCGAAAGGCAAAAAAATTAGTTGATAGCGGAGATGTTGTAAAAATTGAAGTCGATCTTTATCAAATAAAGTCTTCATCTGATCCCAACAAATCATATTTTGTTACGTCTGATTCATGTGAATGTCTAGGATTCAAAAATTTCTACAAGTTTCATCATGGGAAAGGATTAAAGGCAAATTGTTCACATATAGAAGCAATAAGAATATTCCAAAAAGAAGAATAATTCTATTTTAAATTTTTAATATCAACTGTTCCAACACTGATATTATTTTGTTTAATTACAATGGGGCGTTTAATAAGTCCGGGATATTTTATCATTAATGATATCAATTCGTCTTCTGTATGCTTAATTTTTTCAAGATTTAGTTCTTTGTACATTTTATCTCGCTTTCGTAAAAATTCAAAGGGTTCTAAATCCGACATCTTTATTATTTTTTTTAATTCCACTTTAGAGAATGGATCTTTAAAAAATTCTCTTTTTTGAATATCTATTTTCATTCTATCTATTTCAGTTATTATTTTTTTGCAGCTAGTACAAGAAGATTTATGGTAAATGACTGAATTTGTTTTGGAGTTTTTCATGATTAGTACTAATGATCCTTGATGTGATAAAATCCTTTTAATCTGTTTGGTTTTTTATGATTCAAAAAGATTCAAAAATATCTAATAAACAAAACTTGATTTCCTTTGTCGTCATTTCTACTATGTCTGTAATAATTTTTATTGCAAAAAATGACATCTCATTTATTTTCGGTTACTGGAAGAGATGAGTCGTCTAAATCTGAAAACGATCCAGATTTGTATTTAATTAGAACTTTGATAATAAACCAAAATGGATTTTCTGATAAAATTATTCTAGTCGTAGAAATTGATACTGTAATTGATGCCTAATTGATGCCTAATTGATGCCTAATTGATACTTCATTAGTCAAGCATAAATCGTAGGGTCTGGGCGAACTGAACTTTCAGATAGGTTCTGGCAAAACAATAAAGATATGTCATAATCAAAAAGTGATAATGTCCGCCAAAATAAAATGCTCACATATTCTTGTTTCAAAACAAAGTGAGGCTTTGGCGATATTAGATCGTATTAAAAACGGAGAGAAATTTGGAAAACTTGCAAAAGATCTTTCTATAGATTCTGGGAGTGCCAAAAGAGATGGGAGTTTAGGGTATTTTACAAAAGGAAAGATGGTAAAACCATTTGAAGATGCTGCATTCAAATTGGAAATTGGTCAGTTGTCAGATCCTGTAAAATCTGATTTTGGATATCACATTATCAAAAGACTAGGGTAATTCATGGTTCTAACTGAAAAATCACTCGATGATATTCTAAACTATTTGGATTCTTCTGTTACAAAACTAGCACAAGATACTATGTCTAGCCCTGAATTCCAAATGGATAATAATACTCTGGAACAATTTTTATCCAATCAATACGATATACGGTTAGGAAATTTACTTCAGAAAAAACATAGTGACGTTCATCATTTAGAGTCGGGGACAAAAAACAAAATAATTCAAAGAAAGAACAACCAAATTAATATCATAATGAAAAAATTTCAAGCCTAGACAAAAGCATCTAGGCCTTTTTTCTGCTCATTATTTTTCTGCTCATTATTTTTCTGTAAAGTTTTTGTCATCTTTTCCCCCATAGATTTCGCTGCGCTCATCTTTCTTTTACCTATCCAAAAGTATCTTTCATCTATAGTATCTTTGGCAATTAATACAGTAAGCTTTCCTGAATCTTTTCTTCCAGTTCTACCTCTTCTTTGAACAAAACGAATTGAACTTGGAATATTGTCGTAGAAAATTACTTGATTGACTTCAGAAATGTCAAGTCCTTCCTCTCCTACTCTGGTTGCAACAAGTACCTGAAATTCTCCATCGCGAAACTTCTGAACTGTTTCTATTTGCTTTTTTTGTTTCAGTCCAGTAATACCTGATTTTCCAATTAAGATCCCAGCTTTAATCCCGAGATCGTTTAATTTGTTAAAAATAATGTCAACTGAATCCCTATAGCTCGAAAAAATTAGGGCTTTTCCAGGCACCGATTGGAGAATTTCCTCTAATTTTTGAATCTTGGGGTGCTCAATTCCTTTTGATTGGGCATCCTTTGCCAGATGAATTGCTCTGGTGAAATTTGGATCAACTTCAAATAATTCCTTTACTCCTACTCCTTTTTTTGCTTGAGCTCGCTCACAAAATTTCAAAAACGGCGTAATGCCGTGAGCCTCTAACATAGTCAGAGCATAATGGATACGGATTGCAGTAAAAAGAGGTTTTGCACATCTTTTGTTTTGATGTAATACAAATAGCCTTGATCGAAGTAATGCCGATAACGATTGCTGTCCGTTTAATTGAAGCCCAAATTTTTTCATGGTATCATATCTTTCATCTAAAGCTAATTTCAAAAGAGTTTGAATTGCCTTCATTTCTGGAGTAAGGTCAACGCTTACCCAATCAGTTGTGGTTTCTTGTGTGTATGGTTTAACGTCAAGACTATCTTCTGTTCTTTCCGCTATGGTGGAAATATTTAGTCTTGTTAGAATTTCTGTCGCCTTTTCTTTTTCGCTAGGTAGAGTTGCAGTCATTCCAAGTATTCGAGCTTCTGAATTTGCAAATCTATCTGCTATGGTTGAATAAGCATAGTCCCCTACAGTTCGATGGACTTCATCAAATATCACCAGTCCAAATTGATTAGGATCAACAATTTGTCTTTCTAGATCATTTCTAGCAATTTCTGGAGTCGCACAAATTATACTATTGCCCCAAAGTTTTGTTCTGTTTTGAATGGTATCTTCTCCAGTGATTAGTGCTATATCTTCAATAGTAAGATTTTGTTTTAGAAATTCATAGTGTTGGTTGACAAGGACTCTAGTTGGTGCCAAAAAAAGTATACCTTTTCCTTTTGTAAGAAATTCCGAAATTACTTGTAAAGCAATTGCTGTTTTACCTAGACCTGTTGGTAAAACTACAATACAGTTTTCTTGGATAGCTTGGTTTGCAAGATTTACTTGATAGTCTCTTTTTTCAATAGAGTTTTTCTTAATGTATTTTTTATCGATATGAACTAGTGTCAATTTATATGATTTTGAATCCATATCTATTGATTTTATGCTTTCGTGTAGTAAAGTATTAACAATTGCATACTTTCTCGTTTCTTATTAATGAAAATTCATGCCTATATGTATGAGTTACATTATTGAGGAGAACACAAAAGAGAGTTTTCTTGATAGTCTTACAATTACCAAACGTTCCATCTATACTACTGCTCTAAATCAGTTCAATTCCTTTACAATTGATACATATCAGAAAAAGGGAGAAGTCGTCCTCTCTGATCTTATGGAATTGGTAAAAAAAGAGAACACTAATGAACGAATCTACACGTTATTGCATCAATTTGTCCAGTGGCTGTTAATTGATCATCCAAATTTACAGATAATTGCAGGTAACGCCCAGACAAAATATTCAAGACCTATGAAAGCAAGACACCCAGAAACTGCTAGGGTTTACTCGCAATATCTAACCACATACATCGAACACAAGTTTAGAATTGAGCTTAGCAGAAAAATTTGGAAGAAACGAATCAACATTCCAAGTATTGAAGAAGAAGACCCCGACCCCTTTACTCAAGAGGAGGTAAGATTGGTAATTGACAACTGCTCACCAAAGAAAAAATTACTCTACATGGTTCTTAAAGACTCTGGAATGAGGATTGGTGAAACTTGTTCGTTGAGGAAAAAAGACTTTGATACAACAAAAGATCCTGTAGAGATTCATATTCCTGCTAGATTTACTAAAACAAAAAAAGCAAGAATCACATTTGTAACAATGGAAACAAAAACACTATTGATTAAAAGACTTGAAAACCTACAAGATGATGAGGTTGTATTTGCAACTAGTAGAACTCCTGATAAAAGCACCGATGCAGAATGGCAGACATTTAACAATCTAAGAAAAAGAATTGGTTTAACTGACAAGTACCAAAATAATGGACGATACAAAAAAACAATTCATTCCTTTCGTTCCTATACTGCCACTCAAGCAACAAAAGCAGTTGATGAATCATGGGGTCATTCATTACTAGGCCATTCAAAATATCTAGGACAATATATTAGAAATCAGGAAGAATATGCCCATTTCTACAAGAGAACGGAGCCATATCTTATGATATATGAGAAAATAGAAGTCATTGATCATACCACTTCGCTAGATGAGATGAAAGACCAATTAAAAGAGGAATTTAGGCGTGAGAGAGAAGAATTTATGACACTATTGAATAAAAGAGATTCTCTCTCAAAACTAATTAAAAAGTAGACTTACTACACTTACTTTTGGAAAATATTGGATATTGTTTTAAAATCTATATCCTTGTATTCTTTTAACTGTTCTATATTTTCACACATTATCTTGTTAACCATATCGTTTGAAGTAATCTTGTCCAGAATAAATTTTCTTTTTCTAATTAATAGTTTAGAAAATTTTAACAAATCTGTTAATTCTTCGATATCAATAAATCCAGGTGTATTTCTTTGAATATTATGTATAAACAATTCTCTATCCGTAATCATTTGAATTAAATTATAATAAAACAAAAAAGTTACTCTATCAACTAGACTTATTTCTTTATCATTAAATTTGAATGCTGAAACTTTTTTTTGTAGTAGTTTGACATATTTTCGATTTGGAATAATAAAAGATCTTTGATAAGTTGTTTCCATGCGTCCTCCATATCCATGTAACTTAATTTTTTCTTGAATCCGAAGTCTTGTATCTGGAAGTGAAATTGTAATTTTATTAGATAAATTAATACTGTCTAAGGCAATTTTTAAAATCTTTAGTGCAAATTTATCTTTAAAAGAATTCCCACCTAAAAGTTCAATTTTATTTATGATTAAATCTATTGCAGATAGTTGAATGTTGGGAAATAATTCTGAAATAATTTCAATATTTTCAGAATCAGGAAAGTGTCTTAACCATGCAATTTGACCAATATGTGTAATTGAATATGGTTTAGATGCAGGTCTTTTTCCTTTTTTAATTTCTTTTAGAGGTAAAACCATTTGAATTTTTACTAATTTTTGGATATTGTCATTAAAAGTGGTCCGCGCTATTCTTATTTTTTTATTAATTTGGTCAGAGTTGCAATTGTATCTTGTAAATCCAGTAATTTTTGTCCTATTCTCAAAATACGCAATTGCACGAAGAATTTGTGCCTGAGATTTGGTAATGTCTAATAGGTCGGATTCCACCTATATGACGGCTTATCCGTTATATATTAACAATTATAATATTTAACATTGGTGGCACAAATAAAACAAAAATACACTGAAAAGAATCTCTCAATTTTTTCAAAAAAAGAGCAACTAAGTAATATCAACAAAAGAATAGTTGAACTCAAAACAAAATGGGGTTTTGTTGAATGATAAGGTCATTTTGTGATTCTTGTTATGAGTATGTAACAGGTGAAAAACTAGATCATTGTAAAGGTCTAAACCATAAGTTTACAGCAGAAAAGGTTCTAGATGCTGATTCAGATAAAATATTTTTACAATTTGTAAAAGATAAAATACAAAAATTTGTTATTGACCAGTCAGATAATTCAAAATTATTTGTGACAGTCGTAATACATGAAGATATTTATGAAAATATGGATATTGAATCAAAAGACCTTACAGATTATATGATATATTCAATCTATAAGGAACATGAAAAAATTCTTACAAAAGATGCAGTTGAAAGACTGCTAAACCTAATAAGAATAGAAGCATTATACAATGAATCAACCGCACATGAACAAATTCATCTGCGATGTGCAAGTACTGATGAAAGAATTTGTTATGATTTGGCAAATTCAAAAAATTCAATTGTTTTAATTGAAAATGAATTTCCAACATTAACTACAAGCAAAATCACTGAAGATTTACCCATATTTCTACATACTAAAACGATGAGCGAAGTTCCAGAACCCATCTATGATGAAACAAATAGGTTAGATGAGTTTTGTGAAATGTTAAGAATGGGAGATGATTTAGTATTTAGAGTTCACCTAATCTCTTTATTTCTTTCACATATTGCTGTCCCAATAATGGTTGTAGTAGGTCAGGAAGGAAGTGCAAAAACTACAAAGACTGAATTAATAAAGATGTTAATTGATCCAAGTGGTTTAAATTTGGAAAGCCAAGTAATGGGATTTCCAAAAAGAGTAGATGACATTACCAACACATTGGCAAACAGATACCTAATTGCATATGATAATGTTAGTAAAATATCTCTTGATCAAAGCGATTCGATATGCATGGCAATTACTGGTGGAGGTCAATCTAAAAGAAAATTATACACAGATAATGAAGAATCTAGAACCAGTTATCAAAGAAAGATAATATTCACAGGAATAACAATATCCCCTGAATATGGGGATTTGACAAGGCGGTCTATTAGCTACTTTACAGATAGAATCCCAGAAACTGAACGATTAACAGTTGAGAGCATATTATCTTGGTTCAAAACGATTCGGCCTGAGTTATTAGGCGAGATTTTTACTATTTTAGGCAAATCACTGCAAATCCTATCTGAAGTTCGAGGAGAAACACTAGCTATTCCAGATATGGCTGACTATGCAATTTGGGGAGAAGCAATATCTCGTGTAATGGGAAATCCGAATGGAAAATTTATCCAAGATTATGCCCAAAAGTTAGCTAGTAATTCTGAGATACTAAATGAAAGTAATCCCGCTGTTCAGTTTTTTACTGAAGAGCTTGGTAATGATCCAGAAATAGAATTTCCCATAAGTGTTTGGCATCAAAAACTAGACAACTTTGCAGATTTGAATGGATGTGACAAGAATTCAGATAATTATCCCAGAAATTCAAATAAGATGAGAGGCTGGATAGAACGGAGTAAACCAATATTATTCAAAGCCGAATTAAAAGTAGAATTCTATCAGAGTACTGGTAAAAAATTCAAGAAAAACAATACTATTCTCAAGGTCAAAAAAGAGGGAACACTATGAGCTCAAGTTGCAAGGGAGTATGTAATGCCTTAAATGAATCACAATTAAAATTAGGATATAAGAATGGACAAAAGTATTGCAAGAAATGTGTATATTATTTCATCACAACTTCTGTTAGATGTATCTGTTGCAAGAATGTCCTTAGGGCAACTGCGAAACATAACAAATTAAAAAAAATATAGAAATTCATCGATTCTTAATAATGAAAGACCATAAAATAAAATATGTCAATTGTAACAGGTGTTAAGATAACAAACAAACAAAAACAGTTTCTTGAAGAAAAGTCAATTAATTTTTCTAAATTTGTTCGAAGAGCAATAGAGCAAGAAATGGAATTGAAATAATTAAATATTTTATGAGTGACTAGCGTAAAAACATTTGAATCTAAAATAAAATAGATTAAAATTTTGATGGATTACAAAATGATTAAACATATAACAAGTTATTAATTTCATGATGTTTTATCATCATTTTAAGGATAGCAGTATTCACTAATTGAATTTATATAATTAGGTAGTGTAAAAGTTGCATGGGAATGGAATTGATACTATATCCTCTTTTGGTCTCTGGACTTGGTTTGTTTTTTTACCAAGTACATGCGATTGCAAATGGGAAATAACACTCCCTACTTTTTTTGAGTTTTTAGCCAAATGAAGATGTACAAAACCAAATAATTTTTTTCTAGGCAGACCTATGCGTAAAAAAGAGGATTTATGATTTC
>DATKYM010000037.1:0-44135 GCA_035528495.1 Nitrosopumilaceae archaeon | reverse complement strand
AGTGTAGATCTTGTCATAAACCAATGTCCCATAATGTCAAAACAGATGGTGAATTCAAAGTAGTTTATGTTAAATGTGGGTGCTCAAGGTTAAGGGGATCATTGTAGCTCTTGATATTGTAGATTTTGAAATTATTTTTTGAAATTGTGGGTGCTGGAGTAATCTTGGTAAAGTTTAGAGTTTAAAGAGACAAACTTTTGAATTATCTTAGAATTTTTTACAGAGATTGAGTGGCCGTAACCTTTGAGAAATTTTACGTTGTAGTGATTATTATGACCTTTTAATGTCATACTCCACATCTAATTTTTCTGCTAAATGGGTTTCAAAATATATTATCGCTTTTTCCAGTGGTTCAGGTAAAACTTTTGGAGGACTCCTCCATTTATTTTTCTGATGATCCCAATCAAGATAAAAGCAATTCATTCTTGTTTCAAAATCTATTGGTAAATCACCTGCAGAAAATACCCCAGTTAATCCTTTAGGAATACTAACAATTTCCTCTTTAGATCCAACATCCAGAGTTTTAGTTTCATTTTCAGAAGTCAGACGAATTATTCCGGCTTCAAAATTTGTACATTCTTTAGGTAATGTGGATAATGCTTTTTCAAATTTTATATCGTGAGATTTTTTTCCTGTAAAAAATTGTATTGGTACACGATACATTTTTTGTTTTTTAATCAAGCATTCTGACAATAATGCGGATTTTCCAAATTCCTCAATTGCAAAAGAAAACAATCCTAAAGCAAGAACTTCGTTTCCTCCCCTTTCAACGATATCCTTAGAGTATGCAGCCAATGTTGTAGCATTCAATAATGCTTTTCTAACTCCGCTTTTGATTTGTGATTCAGTCATATCAAAAAATTTGCTTTTTTCCATTAAGAATGAGTTTATGAAATGTTAGTTATAACGAATTTCCAACAAACAAACTCACATCATAACTTTAGTTATATCGCGTTTTTCGTGACTGCGAGGGGGGCTTTCCCTTTTTACTAACAGTCGATAAACTCGTTAACACTTTAGATTCTAAACTCTATTTTCGTAGCTGAGTAGTTAATTCAGTCCTTCCTAACGGATATGCAAACTCACACCACTACGATACTTTACTATACACTATCTGACTAATAGAGTAACTGGTTTTCTAAACTCTATTTTTCATAATAACCCATAGATCATTAATCATTTTTTCAATAGTCAAGCATGTATCGGATAAAGGCTGTAAAGAAAGGAGTAGATGTGATTCTATTTAGAGAAACAAACAATCATCTCATTACTGATTGGTTAAAGTGATTATTGAGTGGATTCTACAATCTATTTCAGGCTCAATAATAAAGAGGGTGTCAAAGAACTAATATCTAAAATTAAACAAACTTGTGATAAAATCAAATCTGCCTAGATCTTTAATTATATAGTCATTTGTTCGCATGGATAAACTCGTTAACACTTTGATCAAGAATTAAATGCTAGTTTGTACCTAAGTAATATGTGAAATCAACCGTTAGATTAGCGGTTAACGATGAAACTAATCATTTAAAATTCACTAGCTTGAAAAATCAACATGTACAAAATATCTCTAATCACTGGCGATGGAATTGGCCCTGAGCTTTCCGCATCCGCAATTTCAGTATTAGAAACCATTAATGACAAACTTGATTTAAAATTTGAAATCACAAAACTTCAAGCAGGAGATACTGCTCTGAAAGAAACGGGAAAAGCACTTCCAGATGAAACAATAAATGCAATCAAAAAATCCGATGTATGTCTCAAAGCACCAGTTGGTGAAAGTGCAGCAGATGTAATTGTGGTTCTTAGAAGAATGCTGGATCTTTATGCAAACATTAGACCTGCTAAATCCTATCCTCATATGCCTGCATTAAGAGATGATATTGATATGGTAATTGTTAGGGAGAATACTGAGGATCTTTACATTGGAAAAGAATTTAGTTTAGGTGACTCTGCAGTTGCCTTGAGAATTATATCTGAAAAGGCATCAAAACGAATTGCAAAATATGCTTTTGAAACTGCCAAACAAAGAGATTCTATGAGAAAGGTAACATGCGTTCACAAATCAAATGTTATGAGAATTACAGATGGATTATTTGCAAAATCTTGTTCTGAGGTGGCATTGAATTATCCTGATATTTCTTTTGAGCAAATGTATGTTGATGCGTGTGCAATGAATTTAATTCGACAGCCTGATCAATTCGATGTTATAGTCACTACCAATTTGTTTGGAGATATCTTATCTGATGAATCATCCCAAGTAGTAGGTGGCTTAGGTATGGCTCCAGCTGCTAATATTGGCGATAAATTTGCATTGTTTGAACCCGTTCACGGAGCTGCATTTGACATTGCAGGTCAAAATATCGCAAATCCTTCATCCTTTTTACTATCAATTAAAATGATGTTTGATTGGCTTGGGGCAAAAAATAAAGACTCTAAATGCCTCAAAGTCGGAGAAAAATTAGAATCCGTTATTTTTGAGCTAGTGAAAAATGGAATAAAAACAAAGGATATTGGTGGTGATAAAACCACGATAGAATTTACTAAAGAAATTACAGACAAATTATCACTATAAAGGCCAAACTGTCTACCTAATATACTGCCCCAAGTATACAATAACGATGAAATATTGTGGCGATTGCCTGACTCCGATTAATAGTAATTCTTCAGAGGAATACTGTAATTTCTGTAAAAGGGACAGAGACGAAAAAAAAGTTACAAATCCTACGGCATAATTAATTTTTTTTACTTCTATTTTTTCAATTATTATTTATCAATGATGTGGCTTTGTTTGGTCAATGATATTTTGTTTATCTGGATTAAATCTTGAAAAAAGTAACTTGAAAAAGGAAAATTAATGACTTTTGAGTGAAATAGATGTTATTAATTTGTAATTTCGTTAAACTATCAATTTTTATTAATCACATTTTATAGTCAGGTGTACATGGTAGACTGTTGCATCTGCAAGACAAACAAAGCCACTCTAAAAATCACCGATGGTAATCCAAAATACAAAGACAAACCGATTTGTAGTGAATGTCAAGGGTATAGAAAATTGCTACATGAAACTAAATAGATTTCTCTGTTTCTTTATTTTTATTTTTTGCGACCCATTCTTCATACATTTTGATTAGGTGGTCTACGTCTTCTTTGTTTTCAGAATAAGTCAAAATCACTCCAAAAGCTCCTTTTTTGTCATGTCCTCTGGCAAAATATCCCCAAAAAGAATCTGGAAGTTTTTGAAAATTGTTTGAATCATGTGATACGCCAATTAGGTTGTTTCCAATTACTTCTACTACCTTTTTTGCATCTTCTGGGTTTATCATGGAGGATGTTAATTTTTTCCTAATAAAAATATGATTTTTAATTTTTTAGGTGCTACGGTTTTAATCTATCAGGATCTCTTGGATACAAAACTACCTCGCGCACATTATCTATTCCAATTAGTGTAGTCATGAGTCTGTCTAATCCCATCCCCCATCCTGAATGGGGTGGCATGCCCCAATCAAAAGTTTGAAGGTGGTCTGCAAACTGAGCAGGATCCAGTCCTTGCTCTTTGAGTCTTGCCTTGAGCACATCTGTATTGTGAAGTCTTGTCCCACCTGATGATAATTCTAGATAACCATATTGAAGATCAAATGAGCGTGAAAGTGAAGGATCTTCATCCTTTTCTCGAATGTAAAATGGTTTTAACTTCATGGGCCAATCTGTAAGAAAGAAAAATCCTGGATGTTTCTCTCCAATTATTCTTAGATGGGAGTCAAGCAAATCATCTCCGAATTCTATCTTCTCACCGTTTTGTTTTAGTTCATCAATTACTTGACTGTATGTTATCCTCTCAAATGGAGATGATGGAACCTCAATTGTGTGCCCGATAGCTTCTTGTTCTTTTTTACAGTTTTCAGATGCATACTTGTAAACCTCTAGTATCAAATTTTCTAAAATATCCATTACATCATTATAATCCAAAAATGCAGCTTCAATATCCACACTTGTAAATTCACTAAGATGGCGACCCGTATGTGAATTTTCTGCTCTGTAGAAATTTGATATCTCATACACTCGTTCCAGCCCAATGGTCATTTGCTCTTTGTATAATTGAGGGCTTTGTGCAAGATACGCTGTTTTTCCAAAATAATCTAGTGAAAACAAGTCGGCCCCACCTTCACTTGCACTCCCAATTATTTTTGGAGTTGTAATCTCGATAAACTTTTTTCGTGAGAGCGAATTGCGTATGGTTTCTAAAACATAATGTCTCAATTTAAAAATTGATGCTGTCTTGGGATTTCTCATATCAAGTGCACGATGATTTAATCTTGTGTCAATGTTGCTCTCAACTCGTCCCATTGGATCTACTGGTAAAGGATGAACAGCTTTTGCCAATACCTCGATCTCTTCGGCCTTTATCTCAAAATTAAAATCACGAGCTTTTGTTTCTTGAACTATTCCTTTAATCATAACTGCACTTTGTCGATTCATTTCTCCTAGATTGTCATTTAATTCACCTTTCACGATAACTTGTGAAATTCCAGAAATGTCTCGAAGTGTAATGAATGTCATTTTTCCTAGTTTACGCAAATCTTCTATCCACCCTCCGAGGGTTACTTGTTTTCCAATCAGATCTTCATTTAGATCAGAGATATCATGTGTTTTTACAAAACCCAGTCAAATCACGCTCGTTTGTTTTCAAATTCTATCTCAATGTCAAGGTTTCGGGCGTTTTTTACAATTTGAATCACTGTTTCAGTATTTATCGGAAATCTTGGAGTCCACTTCCCGGATACGATTGCTTTTGTTTTTTGTATCTCCCCGGGAGCCCATACTGAATTTATGGACAAAATTTTTGTTGGAAATAACATATCTTCTATGAATTTTTGATCATTTTCCTCTGCTTCAACTAGCCATATTTTTCCTTGAAACTGTTCTTGGAGAAGTCTGTAGAGAACTCTACTTTGTCTTATTGTCATTATATCATTTTTCGAAAGGGACAAAACAAAATTTCCGTCAAATTCTTTGCAAGAATATAATGTGAATTTATCGATATCCTTGTTTAATTTTGACAATTGTGCTAATTTGATTGATGCATCAACATCTGACTTTGTTAATTGACCTTCTTGTACTTTATTTTCACATTGTGGACAAAGAACTGAATTTTTAGCATCAAAAATACATATTGGAAGTTTCATTTGAATCGACTTTTTTCATTCTAACAAAGTTGTTTATATCCTTAGTGAAAAGCAGAAATCTAAGGACGGATCCATTAAAGGTATGGAATTGTCTGTAAGGGATCTTGTTGCTCGCTATTCTTCTTCCCAAGGTCCTGTATATGCTGTTGAAAATGTGAATTTTGATTTGCCTGAAGGCCAATCAATCGGTATTGCTGGAGAAAGTGCATGTGGAAAAAGTACCCTTGGATTATCAATAATTAGAATGCTTTCTGGAGGCAAGACTGAAGGAAAAATTATTTTAGATGGTAAATCGATTTTGGATCTTTCTGAAACTGAGTTTAATGAACAGTATAGGTGGAAGAAAATATCTATGATTTTTCAGGGGGCTATGAATTCACTTGATCCAGTTTTTACAATAAAGAATCAATTCGTAGAGATCCTAAAGCAACATAATTTTCAAGGTGATATTGAGAAAATTATCCGAGATGCGATTCACTCTGTAAGTCTCGATGAAGATATTTTAAAGAAATATCCTCATGAACTAAGTGGTGGCATGAAGCAAAGAGTAGTCATTGCCATGGCATTACTTTTAAAACCAAAATTTGTAATAGCCGATGAGCCTACGACTGCCCTAGACGTTCTTATTCAGGCACAAATAATCAACCTTTTAAAAAAACTCAAAAAAGATGGCATGTCTTTTATGCTAATCACTCACGATTTAGCAGTTTTATCTGAAATTGCAGATAAGATTGGAATTATGTATGGTGGACAAATGGTGGAGTTTGGCTCTTCATTTGAAATCTACAAAAACCCCAAGCATCCTTACACGCAAGGATTGTTAAAATCTATTCCTACTTTACGAGGTGATAGGCCGACATACATCAAAGGAAATCCACCTAGTCTATTAGTACCACCAACTGAATGTAGATTTCTAGAACGATGTCCACTTGCAATTGAAAAATGCAAAAAACTTCCTCCTAAATTTAAAACCAAAACGGGCTATGTTCAGTGCTGGTTATACGAAGATGAATAATTATCTATTTAGAGTTTAGATATTCACTGTCTATTTTTTTCAGATAAATTTCTTGAATCTCTGTGATTTCTCTCTGGACAGTATTTTGACAAATAATTTTTGCATATTTTATCATATCTTGTTCGATTCCTTTTTTTTCAAGGTCTTCGATTTTTTGAAAAGTTTGGCGTTCAAATTCCATTATGCCTCGTAGTTCATTGCTTAGTTGTGTTATGTCCATTTTCTTAAAATCTTTTGGTACTCGTAGATGTAACTCTTCAATCAATTTACTAATCTCGCCAACAATCACGATTTTATAGAAATAATTATTATAAAAAAAGTTAACCCTTGTTTTGATTCTGCTTTTTATGCTCTAAAATATGTTTGAGCCCCTCAGTCATACTAAACGAATCTAAATCAATTTCGCAATATGGGCACTTCAATATGTTAATTTATTTCTAAATGTTTTCTTACAATTGGCAAACACGAATCAATGATTCTTAGTATTTCTGATCGAATTACTTTTTTATCGATCGAAATCCAGATACGTAATTTTCCAATTGCAAATGATATGATCTGAACTTTCTTTCTTTCCTCCCAGACAAACTCTATTTCTCCTAGAGTCTTATCAAAGAAACTCTCAAGATCTGTTTTTATGGCAATATGTGAGAATTGATACTTTGTGTTTTCTGTATCTAATAATGGATCTAGTTGGTCTCTTCTTTTATAGGCAATTAAGGCTCCCATTTCACTAATTATTCCTACAAACCTAATGTATGGGCTTATCAGGGATACGTCATAGCAAATTTTGGTATAAACAATTTTGTCCAATTGCTTCTAGTCTAAAAATATGATATTTTAATGATTATAATTGCCAATAATTAATTATTATAAAATCAGCATGACTTCGATTTTGTTAAATAATCCCGCTATATGCTTGAAGTGTGGATTTTGCGGCAATATTTCCATTCGCACCTGAGGTGGGATATATTGGATTAACTTTAGTTAGCTTTTTTGGGTCTTTGATACCCTTTGTCCCATTACCTTCGTTTCTTTTATTGGCTACAATGTCAGTCGGTGATCAATTTGACTTACATGCATTGGCGATAATTTCTGCAGTTACTGCAACTGCTGCCAAAGTAATAGTATTCAGCCTAAGTTATGGTGGGAGGAGAATTATTGGAGAAAAATCAAGAAAACGAATGCGACCTTTTGAGCGATTAGTAAAACGATATGGTGCAGCAGCTGCCTTTTTTGCCGCAGCGACTCCAATGCCTGATGATTTAATTTATGTTCCATTGGGTTTGGCAAAATACAATCCAAAACGATTTTTTGTCGCAACTTTAACTGGAAAACTTGTTTTAAGTTATGTAATTGTGTTTGTCTCTCACTATATGGGATTGTCTTTGGTTGAACCTTTTCTCGAGGATATAGAAGATGTAACTACAATCTATATTGGAATTATTGTCTTTGCAGCAATAATGACCTCTTTAGTTATTTTGCTTCTCAAGCTAGATTGGCAAAGGATAATGGGAAGATTTGCACCTTGGACACTTGATGAAAATAACAATGACGACGATTAGGTTATTTGAATTTTAAAATTCCAGAGACTATCTAACCCTGATTTAATTCCAACTCTAGGTGATGCAATTATTTTTGCTGGTGTTTGTAAGCCTTCTGTGATAAACAAGTTTGAATCCATGGTCAAATCAACTCCATATTGTTTTTTTGTAATTCCCAAGGCTTGACTCAATTTAGCAGGACCATTAGTAAGATTCTTTTCACTTACCTTACCTCTATTTTTTTCCATAATGTCAATTCCTATTTCAGGTTGAATTGCACGAATTAGAACGGCACCAGCTTTGAATTTTGGATTCCTCGCAACAACATTGAAACAAAAATACATTCCATAAGTAAAATAGATATACGCCCTCCCCACCTGCTCAAACATCATCTTGTTTCTTTCAGTTTTACTTCTAAATGCATGACTTGCAGGATCATCTTTATGACGATAAGCCTCCGTTTCAGTAATTATTCCTGATAATGTACAATTATCGATCCTTCTCACTAACCTTTTTCCTAACAGTTCTTTGGCCACAGTCACTGTATTTCTAGCATAAAATGACCTAGGAAGAAAACTCAATATCTACTGGAATTTTGTTACCATTTTTTAATTCTCTGATTAAGTAAAATAATTTTTTAATGTCTTCTTTTAGCACTTCTACTAGCTTTTGATTGTAAATGGTTGCTGCTGGATGAATAGTAATAAAATAAAGTTGTTTGTTTTTTTCTCCTATTTTTCCTCGAAATTTGGTTATCTCTGTTCCTCCTAAAACCGAACCAAATGCAGTATTTCCTAAGAGACAAATAATTTTTGGTTTAATTATTTCAATTTCCTTTTGAATATGCTCTTGACAAGTATCTTTTTCTAATTTGCTTGGAACTCTGTTGTTTGGTGGCCTACATTTCACTATGTTTGTTATGTATACGTCATCCCTTGAGACTCCCGCATTTTCTAAAGCTGCAGATAGTTTCTTCCCTGCGACTCCAATGAACGGCTCTCCGTGTAAATCTTCATTTTTTCCTGGTGCTTCCCCAACGAACATTACATCTGATTTAAAATTCCCTTTTCCTGGAACTGCATTAGTTCTAGTTTTACAAAGATCACATTTAGTGCATTGAATTACATGTTGTCTTACAGTTTCTAGTTTAGATTCCAAGAATCAATTCACGCTCTTGACTGTAGCTTTTCCCCTTATGGATGGACCACCGTTGCCCATAATCATAGATTGCATGGGATCTCCTTTCCCGCAATTAGTAATTGGTCTTACTGTAAAGTCATTCCCACAAGCATCAATTGATTGCAAAAATTCAGGTGCATTTCCCATAACAATTACATCTCTAAGTAAATCGGTAATTTCTCCATTTTCAATTTTTTGTGCATACTGACATGAAATACTCCAATTGTATCTTTTCATATCAATTGAAGGTATTTTCATGTTTGAGATTAGATATCCTTCTTTGACTTCTTTTATCATTTCATCTACTTTCCAATCTCCTGTCTCTATACATGTACATGCCATTCTAATCAAAGGCACAAAACTATAGTTTGAGGCACGCATATTTCCAGTGGGTTGTCCATTAAAAATATCTGCAGTTTCTCGATTTTGCATGTGGTTTTTTAAAATTCCATTTTCAATCAAAGTTGATTTTTTGGTCTGTACTCCTTCATCATCAAAATAATACCATCCTAGACTCTCTTTGATGGTAGGATCATCAAAAACATTTAGCTGCTCTGAACCGATTTTTTCTCCAAGTTTATTTTTCCACCATGCCCCTCCTGCCCATGCCATTTCTTTCCCGAGGACTCTATCTGCTTCAGAAGGATGACCTAAAATTTCATGGGTTAACAACGAAACAAAATCTGGGTTCATAACGACAGTTGTTTTTTCTTCTCTGGCAGGTTTGGCATCGATTAGTTGAGATGCTTTTTCCGCAATTTGTTTTGCACTGTCCTGGCATTTATTGTTCCTATCAATTTGCTCCATTCCTCCCCTCCCACCTTCTGTTACGTTTACAGATTGTGTTAATCCTGATTCATGAGAAGTTGCACTCATTTCTATTACAACATCTGTAAAATTTTGTAAAATTTCAGAACCTTCGGTACTGACAAAATACTTTGAATTTATTGAATACCATGGATTTACTGATGATTTTATTATTCTCGGTTTTTCTAATATTGTTTTATCACACTCCAATCCCACCTTGATCAAATCTTCTATTTGCGGTTTTTTTAATACTGGGAAATCTATTTTTGTTTTGTTGATATTTATTGGAATTAATTTTACATGATTATTTTTTTTCTGAGAGTAATACCTTACATTTTTTATTGTCTTGTTGATAGATTCCCTTAATTCTTCAAAAGACTTGGGATTGTTAATTGAGCAAAATCCCCAAGAACCATTTTTTAATAATCTAATTCCTATTCCTTGGTCTTTTGTGTTTTTGAGATTATTTATTTCTCCATTCTCAATGAGGAGCGATTCTCTTGTCTGGGTTTCTGCTCGGACATCACAGTATTGGACTCCCGCATCTTCTACATACCGTATTGTTTTATCTGCAAGCTCTTGGAGACTTGAATCCATGAAGATTAAAGATTAGAGGATCTTCGTAAATCTTCTGTCTACTTGCTTGATATTGCAGGCATGGTAAAGTAGTACTCATCTTCAAATTCATAGTCTGTTTCTCCTTTATGCCTCAAAAACTCAAAATAAGTAGTGCTGTTGGAGTAGAATCCTTCATTTTTTTCTTGTTCTTGGTTTTTTTCCATAATGAGTGCTTTCACAAAACCCATTTTTTGAACGGTGTTAGTGATTTTTGTTCAGAGAGTTTGTTTTCTTTAAGTAGCCACTGCGGGTAATTTTGGAATATTAAAGGTAAATTTAGTTCCTTTACCTTCTTCGCTTTCAACTGATATTTCGCCTCCGTGATTATCTACTATTCCTTTACATATCGCCAAACCTAATCCACTTCCACCTCTTTCACGAGTTAGGGTGGTATCTACTTGGTAGAATTTTTTAAAGAGATCTTGTTGCTTGTCTTGTGGTATTCCAATCCCATTATCCTTTACACTAATTTTAACTCCTGTTGGTTCATCTTTCATACTTATTTCGATTATTCCTTTCTTAGGTTCAACGGCTATCATGGCATTTTTGATTAAGTTTGTCAATACCTGTCTAATTCTTTCAGAATCGTGATAAATTATAACATGTTGTGTATTTGCTTCTAATTTAATTTCATTTTTTTGAGCTTGTGGTTCTAGGGAATTTATTGATTTTTCAATACACTCTTTGATATCTGAGTCTTCCTTTTTCATTTTCAATTGACCTATCTCTAATTTTTGGACGTCAAGCAAATCTGAAATTATTCTTAAAAGTGCCTCAGAACTTGATTTGATTATTAAAAGTCTCTTTTTTTGCTCTGATGTTAATTTTCCTAAATGTTCACTTAGTAAAATATCTGAATATCCTTGAATTGGAACTAGCGGTGTTTTTAATTCGTGGGTTATCATTGCTAAAAACTCATCTTTTGCAATATCTGTTTTTTTTGCTTGCTCTTCTTTTTCTTTAATTGTATTTGACATTATGTTAAATGAATTAACTAGCTCTCCAATCTCATCTTCGGAAGTATATTTTATCTTCTCTCCATACTTGCCTTCTTTTACTCTTGAAAGGGCCTGGTTAATTGTCTTTAATGGCAAAAGTGATTGTCTAATAACTACTGGCACCAAAAAAAATGTTGCGATATCTACTGCTAATAAAATTTGAATGATTGTTTGTTGATCAGACCCTTGACCAAATATTCCTGATTTTTCGTCTTGATATAACAAAAACAAGTTAAAAGCCGCAGCTACAATTAAAATTCCAATTAAGGCGTACAATTTACTTACTATCTTCACATTTAAAAAAGATAGGCACGATGTATAAAAAGAGGAGATGTTATTTCTCGAACAAACCTGGACTCATTCTATTTCTCTTTAACGCTATGAGACCTTTTTTTAATTTATCACAGTCATATTGAAAAATCATCTTCCTCAAATATTTAACATCCAAAGGAATATTCCAAAAATAATTAATCGGCTATATTTAAGGCAATTTTTGAAACCTGTCTCTGAATCTCTTGCATCTCGTGGGATTTGTCCATGTTCATTCTCATTTGTTCAATGGATGTACAGAGAGGCTCAAATATTCCGTCTACTTTTTTTCCCGACATAATTTTCTTTAAAATAGAATCAAGATGTTTTGCAACCGTTCCGATAGTTTCTTTTCCCATCATTGGAGCTAATCCTTTGATATTATGCATATGTTTTTCAATTATACTAGAATTCTTTGAGATATCATCATCATTCTGACAAGAATCTAAAATTTCAGTTATCTCTGATAATTCTTCGTTTATCTCCTGAGTTGCAACCTTGATGAATTCATCAGACACTCCAGTTAATTCACTCATAAAACTGCTATAAACAGAAAATACTTAGTGTCATGTCAGTTGGAAACTTTTCAGACGAAAGTTGTTCAAGCTGCACACACGATATTTTGAATATGCGTTCCTGTTTTTTTAAAAGCCTAATTGATAAAACCAATTGGGATTTTAGATAGTTTTATTGTGTTATTATGATGGAAATTTATTTTTACTTTTAGACTACAAACTCCTTATTCATTAAAAATATTCTTCGTTTGACTTGTCAAAATAATTTATTAATTAATGTGAATTGACACATTAATTATTTTTAATATGATATGGTTAGATCTAATTTACGTGGCAAATATTATGATTGCAGATGATTCTGATGCAATTCGTCTTGTTTTAAATGATATTTTATCTATTGGAAATCATACTATTGTAGGTGAGGCAATAAATGGAGAAGAAGCTGTGAATTTATTTTTCAAAACATCTCCTGATTTGTTATTATTAGATTTGGCAATGCCTAAAAAAGACGGTCTTACAGTTGTAAAGGAAATCATGGAAAAAAATCCTCAATCTAAAATTATCTTAATTACTGCAAGTGATGATCAAAAAATAATTAACCAATGTTTGGAATTAGGTGCTTTATCTTGTATCTCAAAACCTTTTGATATTAACAATGTTCTAAAACAAATTACTGATTCTTTATAGCAATTTAGGATTCAAGTACACTAATTTAGGACCCAAATGATTCTAAAAATTAGATAAAGTTTTGTCAAAGATTGTTCTTGATACCAGTGTAATCATCAATGGTTTATTTTTAGCCCAAGTAGAGTCTGGAAACATTCGTAAATCTGAGATAATAATACCTCAAGCAGTAATTGATGAGTTACAATCTCAAGCCTCTCAGAAAAAAGATCAAGGATTTTTGGGGTTAAAACAAATCAAAAATCTTAAAGATTTATCAAAAAACTTTGATTTAGAAATATCCATTTCCGGCAACCATCCTTCGACTGAAGAAATCCGCATGGCTGGAAAAGGAAAAATTGATTCTATCATCAAAGACATTGCCAAAAAAAATCAAGCCACTCTTTACACTTCTGATAATGTCCAGTATTTAGTAGCCCAAACTGAAGATATTACCTCTGTATTTTTACAGCATTCATTAAAAGAAGAAGAACTGGAATTTCTAAAATATTTTGATTCTGAAACAATGAGTGTTCATCTTAAGGAAAATCGTACCCCTTTTGCAAAAAAAGGAAAACCTGGCTCTTTTATTTTATCTAAAATAAGCGATGAAATTCTTACCCGCGATGATCTGGAATTCCTATCAAAACAAATCTTAGATACTACAAAAAATTCAGAATCCAGCACTCTTGAGATTTCAAAAACTGGCGCATCTGTTGTTCAATACATTGATTACCGAATTGCAATTACTAAACCCCCTTTTTCTGAAGCCGTTGAAATTACAATAGTTCATCCTATAGTTAAATTATCGTTGGATGATTATTCAATCTCCCCAGAGTTGATGGAGCGCTTTACTGATGGAGCCGGAGGTATTGTCATTTCTGGTCCTCCAGGTTCTGGAAAAAGTACCTTGGCCTCTGGTCTTGCCAATTTTTATCACAATCAAGGAAAAATTGTCAAAACCTTTGAATCTCCACGGGATTTACAAGTTGATCCTGGAGTTACTCAATACAGTAAACTTGATGGAAGCTTTGATAATTCCGCTGATATTTTATTGCTAGTAAGACCAGACTATACTGTTTTTGATGAGGTAAGACGCCGAGAGGATTTTCATACGTTTGCAGATTTAAGACTAACAGGTGTTGGCATGGTAGGGGTAGTTCATGCAAACTCTCCACTTGATGCAATTCAGAGGTTTATTGGAAAAATTGAACTTGGTATAATTCCAAATATTCTTGATACTGTAGTTTTTGTCAAAGACGGGCAAATTGGAAAAGTGTATGATTTGGAACTTAAAGTCAAGGTCCCTACCGGAATGACTGAATCCGATTTGGCAAGACCTGTAATTGAAATTAGAAATTTTGAAAATAATGTTTTAGAGCATGAAATCTATACTTTTGGAGAAGAAAATGTCATTGTTCCTATAGGTAAAAAAACTCAGAAGGTGGGGATAGAAAAGCTTGCAGAAGATAAAATTCGAGAAACTTTCAAAAGATATGATCCCAATTCTGAGGTTGAAATTTTATCTGATAATAGAGTACGTGTATCCGTTAACAAGCAATCTATTGCGTCTATTATCGGTAGAGGTGGATCAAACATTAATGATATTGAAAAATCACTAAATATTCACATCGATATAGTGGAGCGAGACAATTCATCAAACTCTAATTCGGGAGATTTACCATTTTCCTTTTCAGAGTCTAAAACATCTCTTGCACTAACCGTGAGTAGAGAATTTACGTCAATGCATGCGGATATTTACGTTGGTGATAAATTTGTTACAACATCTAGAATTGGGAAAAAGGGCCAAATCAAAATTCCTAGGCGTTCAGACATTGCAAATACCTTGATGAGCCATGCAAATTCGCAAGATGACATCCATATTTATCTTAAAGATTTTTAAAATTTTCTAAAACTTTTGGGTTTGATTTTAGAAATGTAATGAATTTTCGTAATTGTTTAATTGTCTTAGGATTTAGGTGATGCTCAACTCCTTCGGCATCTTGATTGGCAGTTTCATATCCGATTCCAAGAATTTCAAAAAATTCTAATACTATTCCATGCTTTTGACGCACGGTCTCGGCTAATTGAATTCCTTTTTTAGTTAAATTGATTCCATGATATTTTTCATACTCTAAAAATCCATTCTCGTCTAGCCTTTGTAGCATTTTAGTAACACTTGGGGCACTTACATGCATGTATCTTGAAATATCTAATGTAGTGGCATATCCTTTAAGGTCTACTAGCTCTGAAATAATTTCCAAATAATCCTCCATTCTAGTGCTGAAATTAGTTCTGTCTAATTGATGAGCGGCCTTAATTGACTCTAACCGCTTAGATTTTTTTTCCAACAGATTTTTTTCCTGCCTTTCTTTTATAATTAGACTCCTTTTTTATGATATCTAGCTATTTGAAATTGACTTGCAGGTATCGAGGTTTGATCTTTGAATCTTATCTAATTTTTCCTAAATGAATCTATTGTATGGTAGACCATCTAAAGGCTCGACTAGAAAAATTGCGTAAAATTCATGATACCACTCATAGAAGAGCCAGCCTATACTCTGATGTCGCCAAAATCCATCACGGTTCTGCCTCAAAATCCCTAGGATGTCTGCAAAAGGCCTCAGCACCTGGAAAAAAACTTCAAAAAGTTGGATTTCTAATGATTTGGATACCTGAACCAACTGGGATAACTTGTGCCATTGGTGGTCCTTTGATCCTTGCTGGTAGATTTCTTGATAAGAAATACAATGGTTCCACAATTCATGATATCGGTCATGAGACCAAAAACACATTATCTTCATTAAGTGATTTTAAAAAATCAATACTCTAAGGTTTTTTGCAAAATTTGTCAAAATAATATTGGTATAGGAAATTGAGTCTGGAATTCAGAATATTTTTTCATGGTCTTTGAACTTTTGTTAACCTCCTAGTAGTTGAAATTCTAAGGGATAGAATTTGTTGAATACTAGTACGTGTATTGAATATTGTGTCTGAAGAGAAAAATGAAATTGAAGAACTAATTGAAAATATGATTTCAGGGGGTACTGATTTAGTTGATCATCTCAAAGGAGTATTGCCTGAATCATTAGCTGAAACTCTAGCAATGTTTCACGAGTCAAATGTGGCAAATCTTAACAAAATAAAGGAATTTGTTAAAACAAAATAATGAATTAAATTTCCTTTTTGCCAACAAGATTAATTCATTTGTTTCACGAAATAATTAATAGTATTTGGAAATAATCATGAATGTCAAAAACATTAACCATTTTTGTACTCTAGGTATTATTTTACAATTATGATTCTCTGTTAGGGTTTTTTTAAATATCGAATTCTATTTTATTATTTATTGATAATTCGTTATCTTGTGGTCTTTGTAATTATCACCTTTTTTTTGATTGGTGTGAATTTTAGTTTTGCCGGAATGCCTGTAAACAACACACTTAGCCCACAAGTTATTCCTTGTGTAGTTCCTTTATCTGGTAATTGGATTGTAACCTCTAATTGCACTTTAATGAATAGTGGCATTGCACATGGAAACGTTTGGATTCAAAATAATTCCGTTTTAACCATTCCAGATCAGGTTACCCTTGAGGTGGATTTTGAAAATAATAATTTGACAGCGTTTTCTGGCAGTGGGTTGCTAATTCAATCAGGCGGTGCCTTAAAACAACAAGAATCCCCAATGGGTGAATTTAATGACTGTAGTTCTGGATGGAATGTAACTGGATATTATATCCCGTTAGAGGCCGATTACGATGGTAGTTTTGTAACGATCATCATTGATGGAGAATCAAGAGATTTTAGACAATATTTTGTTAATTCTATAAAGTTAGAAAGTTGGGGAAAGACGCTCTCTGGTGATTATCTTGGCTGGTATAGTAACTCTTTTCACCTAAACAACAACGCTGTGGATGTAGAGGGCAATCCGCTTGTTGTAGGTATTGTGGCAGTAGACACTACAATAGTTGATCCTAATTCCAACTTGATAATTCCAACTCTACCTGACCCTTGGAATGAATTGGTTTTTCTTTCTTCAGATGTGGGATCTGGAGTAACTCAAAAACATATTGATGTGTTTACAGGGATAGGAATTACATCTGAACAAGAAACATTTCGAATAACTAGTAGTGGAAATACCGTTTGTCAATAAATATCACTTTCAAATACTATATGGATAATTTCAATGGTTGCTGGACTTGTAGGTGCTAGAGTAATCTTGGTAAAGTTTAGAGCAAATAGATATTAGATTTTCTTTTAATTTAGAAAATATATTATCAACCCAATAGCTATTGCGGTTCCGATGCCGATAATTTGAATACTTATTTTATTTTTAGTAGTTAAAATTTTCATTTTTTAATAAAACATGTTTATTGTAATAAAGATACAAAAACTGACTTTCGTTATATAGTAGAAAGTAGGTAAAATCCGTTCCTAAGGGGAGGGGGATACTATTTTTACTGATAGTCGATAAACTCGTTAACACTTCTTATTGTGAGGGAGTCAATTACATTTTTCTCTAATTAGTACAGTACATTTAATTTTTCAAATATCTTTGATAAAATATTGAAAAAGACCATTATTATCATTGCAGCTGTGGTTATTGCAATAATTATAATTATTTTTGCGTTATTTGCATATTCCTATTCTCAAATCCAAGTTTCTCTAAATGAGGTTTCATCAGTTAGTGTAGAATTGGAAAATTTGTCCTTGACTGATCTTATTAAATTGGGTATTGATGCTTTATCTGGAAATTGGATTGAAGCTGCAATAGGAGTAATTGCAGGAATTAATCTCGAATTAGTTTTTGGATTAAGCAATCATGGTCTGCTTCCAGTCTACATCCCTGAATTGTCATACGACTTGTCTCTTAACGGGGTTTTAATTGGAACCGGTAATAGTACATTAAATACAACAATAGGTCCTGGAGAAACCAAAGAAATTCCAATCTTACAAATTATTCAAAAAGATAATCTTAACCCTGCAATAGAGTCTATCATTAATACTAAAGGCATAGTTGATATTGGTGTAAGTGGAACTGCTTATTTTGAGATATGGGGTCGTAGTATTCCTATACCTTTTGAATCTATCCAGCAAATATCCCTTGTTGATGAAATTCAAAAGCAATTAGATAAACAAATCTAAAATCCACTTGCAATTGAATAGATGGTTGTCTGTTTGAAATAAAACAGATGTGAAGATAAATTCCAATAAGAATACATTTCATTATGCATGAACAAAAAATAAATAAATCTGAAAATGCTAATTTTGAATCAAATACGTGTAGCCCTAATTGCTGGTGTAAAATAAAGTAAAAAATAATACCAATCCTTTGTATTATTTTTTAAATACTTACGTATTCTTATTAACAAAATAATGATACATTTTACATGGCAAAATGTGTAAACTGTAATGAAGACTATACTTCAGAAGAGTCTGGGTTTTGCTCCAAGGATTGTGCCTATAAACATGTAGGAGAATTATTCTTACACTAAATAATTTGTCTTAAAAATTAGTCTGTTTTTTGGGTTATAATCTTCAAAATCAGCACGTTTGATCACTATTTTCACATTGATCAAGATATTTTAAAAGCTAGTTTTCATTAAATTCTGTGACAACGAGGGCAAAAGCACTAATTCCCATCACAATAGCTGCAATAATAATTGGAATTGTAGGGATTCTCTCTATTCCAAGCGATAGTAAACTAGAATCAGTAGAATTTCCTCGAGGCACAATCAAAATTGATGATACGGTAATTGAGGTGCAGGTTGCAGATACTGAGCCAAGACGAATAAGGGGTTTAATGTTTCAAGATGAATTGCCGTATGACCAAGGAATGATTTTTGCTTTCAAAGAATCAGGTGTTTACTCTTTATGGATGCTAAATATGCAGTTTTCACTAGACATGATATGGTTTGACCAAGAAGGAACCATTGTACACATTGAGAAAAATATTCCCCCTTGCAAGACTCCTACTGAAATAATGGCATGTCAAAGTATTGTCCCAAGTGGTGAGGCTATGTATATTTTGGAGGTAACTTCGGGATTTATTGACAAGTTTAACATTACCATGGATTCCAAGCTTGACTTAATTTCAATTTAATGTTGGAAAACCTTATCATAGAAAGATAGACTAGGAAAAAAATGAATAAAAAATTTCTACTTCCTATTATTTCTTTAGTAGTAGTAATTGCAGTTATTCTTGTAGTTTTTCAGTTTTCTAATTCTGAAATACTTGAATATGATTCAATACCTATTTCATATGTTGAGACAAACAAGGATATTAAAACTCAACTGGACATCCATGACATTTCAATGTCCTCTGCTTTGAAGCTAAATGGATCGTCCATTGAAAAATACTGCACATTTTTTTCAGATACATCTGTACAAAATGAAATAGAGTACTGTACATCCACAGAACTTTTAGATTCAGGTGGTCATTACTTGGGAAATATTCACATGGTAGGTGTTACGGATTCTCCAAAGTATGTTATCGGTGTAATCCAAGTTGACCCAATTATTTCTCAATTAGATGAGATTAAAATTATCTATCAAACAATAATAAAATCTACTGTTTGCTCCTGTTGGGAAGATGAAAAACCAGGTGGTTTTGAAACCGTTTCTGATTGGATTGATGCTGCAAATACTCATCATTTGGAGGCCAAAAAAACTACAAGTAAATCAGAGATTAAAGGGTTGGCTCAAAAAGATCTTTTGTTAGAGATTACTACCAATAGTGAAGGATATCTCTGGAAATTTATCGCTTCAAATTAGTTTCAAAAACATTAAAGCCTGATTTCAGTTAATCCTCTATTTTTTTACATTTGGGGGTTGTAACTTGTGTATAAAATTCCATCAAAATCATGTTCCACATTTGATGGATTTTTTAATTTTATTTTTTAAAGCAAACACACCCACAATCAAACATTCCTGCTTTTCCCATACATTGATCATGGTGTTCGTTTGTACACTTGTTACAAATAATCATGAATTATCGGTATTCCTAACGTGAGTTTTTTCATGAGTAAGCACTTTTCCAAAGGTGTCGGAATACCCTTCCCAATGAAAATTACATTTTTTACAATTATACTTCATTCGGGTTTATCCTCTATTTTCTTTTTTTCAAATTCTTCAGATGCATTTACATCCTCAAGACTTCTGGTTTTCATTAAACCAAATTTTATTTTGGCAATTATTTTATTAAACATAGTTCAATTGAACCTCCTTCTGATATATACTGGCTTAATTGGCTGATTTTTCCTAAAAATAAAGTTCTGATTCATGGTTTTAGACTTATACATTCGTTTATAGGACAAGTTAACAGTCCTAGAACGGAATGATTTTTTGGAATTCAATTCAAATTAGAGCCATAAAGACTCAAGTCTTTCTGGGCGTTATTCATGAATGATTTTACAATTAACTTTGATTATGATAAATTGTCGCAGAATGAAAATAATTTCTTAGAAATTAAAAAAATGGATTATTGTGGAAAATAGATGTCCTCTGAAATAATTGAATCATTGAATGACTGTTTGAATAAAACAATTACCATTAAACTCCGAGATAAAAAAACCGTTGAAGGAAAGTTACAGGATTTTGATCAAGGAATGAATCTTGTTCTTGTCGAATCGAAAGATATCACAAGTGATGATATAATAATTCTTGATAAGATAATTGTACGGGGTGACAATATAGTATTGGTGTCACTTCCTGACAAATCCCCCTCGTTTGACCTAAAGGAAAATGCCTCAAACTAAACCTCTGATCAGCATTGTAAATGTAGTTGCATCTGCTACAATTAATCAAAAACTTGATTTGAAAGATATCACAAAAAAGTTTCCAGAAGTAGAATGGAATCCAGAATTATTTCCCGGAGCTGTTTTTAGATTAAAAAACCCAAAGACTGCAACGCTACTTTTTAGTACTGGAAAAATGGTATGTACTGGCTCTAAATCAGAAGAAATGGCAAGAGATGCAGTAAAAAAAGTTGTTCAAGAATTAAGAAAGGGAAAAATCAAGATTAAAAATGAGGCCATAGTGACAATTCAAAACATTGTCTCATCGATTAATCTTGGTGGCAAAGTTTACTTGGAGCAAGCTGCTCGAACCCTGCCTAGAAGTATGTATGAGCCAGAGCAATTCCCTGGATTAATTCATCGAATGGTAGATCCCAAAACTGTTATTCTGGTTTTCTCATCAGGAAAACTTGTTTGTGCAGGTGCAAAAAATGAAGCAGATGTTCATCGCTCAGTACACAATCTCCATAATGTGCTTGAAGAAAAAAATCTAATGAATTACGGCTAGTTTTTAACATACAACAAGATTCTCTGATTGACGTTTACAATGATTGATCAATTATGGCTCATTCCTTTAGGATTTGTAGCAGGAGTTTTAGGCTCTATGATTGGACTTGGGGGTGGAATTATCGTAGTTCCGGTTTTAACATTTTTTGGTTTTTCTCCAACCCTTGCTGCTAGCAATAGTCTTTTTGCCGCCTTTAGTAATTCAGTAGCATCCACTATATCTTATTCTAGGCAAAAGCGGATTGAATATTCACTTGCATTAAAACTTGGCCTGCTTACTATTCCTGGGACTGTTTTAGGAGCTTACATATCAAGTGATGTAACCCCTGAAATTTTTAAAATCTTATTCGGATTTGTATTGATTGCCTCATCTGCATACATTTTTTTAAGAAAAAAAATTGAGGGCAAAGAAAAGAATCTAACAAAACAGATGATGATATTTGCAGCAGGTGCAAGTTTTTTTGCGGGAATAATTTCTGCGTTTTTTGGAATAGGTGGTGGAATAATTTTTGTCCCACTAATGATAGTTGGAATGGGAATCGCAATGAAAAAAGCAGCTCCCACCTCTCAGTTAATTTTGTTATTTGCATCCTTGTCAGGAGTCATCGTTCACACTATGTTGGGACATTCTGATTTTCTCCAAGGTGGATTGTTATCTGTTGGATCATTTGCTGGCGGTTTACTTGGAGCAAGATTATCAGTTGATATTAAAGAAAGATTTTTACAAATTCTGGTATCTGTTGTAATTATTGGAGCTGCCATCAAAATGTTCTTTGATTCCCTCAGTGGAAATTTGAATTTACTTAATAATTAAAAAATCTCAAAATCCGATTAATTTTAGGTTCAAAATCTCATAATTTTTCCATTTTTTTGGAATCATGTTTTGGTATTTGTTTAATTATCTAGCATTATGGATGAGAAATTGAATTTTTATTTTATCTTGGGGGTTCTTTTTTAATTCTATACAAATTTTTCTTAGAGACTAAGACTATTTCTCCTTCTTGATTTGAACCTTCAAAGTCTATTGAAATCTTTCCATAATACTCATCAATGTCTTCTTTTCCAGAAACGGTATATTGAATTTTTAAGACTTCATCTGTGTGAAGGGGCTTGAGGAACCTCGTGCTTCTATTTTCCCATTCAGGATCACCATCTGTTCCGATTAGAATTATATGGTTCCCATGAATTTGATTTAGTCTTGTAAATTCTCCTTCCATTCTAGATAATGCGGCTCGACCTGAAACTAGTTTTAGTTTTTTACTTCCATAATCTTCCAAGAATGCATTTTTTACTCGAGAGAAATTAAAGTAATCATTTAGCTCTTTTTCTGAAATGCTGCAAGTAGAAAAAAATTGGTCCCCTACTCTAAAGTCTGAAAATTTTTTCATCTTTATCTTGATTCATCAACACAAAATGTAACTTCTGATGATGAAGCTGCACTGTCTGATACTAGAAAATTTAATGCTTGAGCAATGTTTTCATTGTTTGGTTCAGCACCTGTAACTGATCCTGGAAATACTGAAAATATTCTAATCTTTGATTTGAGGACATCGCTGAGCTCTTGATTCACGGTGGTTGTAAATGGTCTTAGTGCTCCCCGAAATACTTCAATTTGGGCTCTTTGAGTCCCTGAAACTTTTCTTCCTGATGGTAAATCCGGACCTATTATCATCATTGCACCAGTTGCATCTTTGTAAAGACGTGGATCTTTTGCACCCCCTGGGACAAAGTGTTCTAATGCTCTTTGGGCAACAGTTGCTGGCGTTGTGATGAATTTTTCAACCAACTCTTGCCATCCTGCACTTGATAGTTCTGTTAATTTTGAGATTTCAGGTAATTTGCCAGTAACATGAACTACTGCTAGAATATCGCCCAAGTTGGTGTTGGCTGTGTTTAGCCACTTTGCAACCTCATCAGAATTTTTGATGTTTACCACATGAGAGTGAAACGCGTTGCTTATGGTCTCTTGGATGTCTTTAGGTGTGGCCTCTGAGATAAAGCAGGCGACTTTGCCTCCATTTTTCACAACATGCTGGGCCAAATACTGGACTCTATCTGAATCTGTCTTGTCGGTAGCATCAATAGTAAATACAATTGATTTTCCGGTAAAGTCTGGCTGGTGTACACCTGGAGTGGTGGTTCCAATGTATGGCTTTACAGGATAAAATACTCTGTCTCCTGGAATTACCTTGCCGTTGATAATTTTTGCAATCTCATCATCACACAAATTGAGAACTGATTCTGATACTTGTGATTGAGACAAGAACTCTTTGTTTGCAATCATGTGCGATGTATTGCTTTGAACTTTTTCTGCAATGCTTTGAATCTTGTTTAAGAGATTAGTTAGAGTCTCAGTTAGTTTTTGCACCTCTATACCGTTTTCTTGTGATAATTTCTGAGCCGCATTTGTAATTCCTTGCTTTACAGTGTTTTCATCTTCTCCAAGTAATGGTAATAGTTCTTTGTTTGCAGCATCAACTTGTACCGGAGTCAAGTCTTCAAATCCACTCACTCTCATAAACTCAGAAGCTGCTTTTGGATACACCGTCTTGTAAATCCTATCTGAGTGTACGGGGCCAGGATTTGTTGCAATAGATATGATTCCCTTGTCAGTTAGCTCCCACGACATTAGTTCTGCCAATCTATTCTTTGCTCCTTGTGCTGCAGTGTATGGAGTTCTAAATCGGTATGGTCTTTGCTCTAGTGGTCTCTCTTCTGTAAAGAAAGTAGATATTGTAATTATTTTTCCACCTTCGTTCATTACTTTTAGTGATTGCACTGAACCCCAAAATGTTCCAGTCAAGTGAATTGCAACTGTACTTTTAAAATCATCTAGTGGTGCATTTGCAAAACAAGTAACAGGACCTGAAACTCCTGCGTTATTTATTATATAGTCTATTTTTTTATTTTCATTTTTTAAAGTATCAAACATGCTAGTCATTGCATGCTCATCTGCAACATCAACACCTGAGAAGATTGTGACATTGGCCCCGCTGTTTAATTCAGAGATTATTCCTTCAAGCATTTTTGAGGTCTCATCTAATGGCTCGCGTCTTCTGCCCAGAATTATTACACTTGCGCCGTTTTCAACAAATTTTTTGGCAATTGCCTGGCCTATTCCAGTACCGCTTCCTGTGATTAATGCTGTTTTACCTTGAAATTTTAACATCGATAACAGACCAGCCTCAAAGTATTATTTAATTTGATTGTTAGTGATATTCATTTTACAATTACCTTCAGGTTGTATTGTAGAATTTACCTCAAAATTGAATTTTAATATTTTTAACATGCCTACTAATTGTGTTCCAATAATAACAGAAATTCAAAGGGCGATCTAAATGGGAAAATAATATCGCCTATCTCATTTCCTCAAGATATTCGGTCTATTTTTACTAAACCCTTAATTTCTTTTGAAAGATAACTAGATCTATGAACACTGCACCTTATTGGAATAAAAAAACTTGCATTGATTGCAGGAGGATAAAATGCCAAAAAGGATGTTTATGTGATTGTCATCAATTACGAGATAGGTCTTACTAAATCCATTAACTGTGAGTGTTTAGGAAAAAATTTACACTAAAAAACATATTATATTTTTGAAGTTTTCTTGATATCTTTATTTGTGAGTAAAATTCTAGATTTTTTATGCATGATACGGAGTCTGATACCTTTGTTTACAAAACATGGCCTGAGAAATTTAGGGATATGTTATCTGAAATTGGGGTAGAATCAGAAGCAAAAGATATTGCAACAGATGATTTGGAGAGTGGAGATTTTTACAGTAGATATTTTTCTCAAACCCCCAGAATGGTTACTAACAAAGGGTGTCTTGAAATTAAAAATTCTAACATTGACGTAGTTCAAATTATTCAAAAGGGATAAAGATGCAAGATCCAAATCCACTTCCATGGGGTGCAGAGGATAAATTCCAAGCACACTTTATTGTTCGAAAAGATGCAGGAAGAGCTTCCTCTAATTATACTGCTAGAACAAAACTTACAACACAAGGTCATTTTGGAGCAAAGAAAATAGTCAAAGTAGACTGGGATGGTGTTGGCAGTTTAACAAAACTTCTCAACGAGGATTCTGAGCTAAATGATATGATTGCAAAACAAACTTTGCAGGATGCAACCATCTATGTAGAGCCAACTGAAGGTGCAATTAGAATCAGAAATAAATGGAAAAATCACATAGACTTTGGAATATCTGAAGAACTCTTTTGGATTTATGACCGTATTGCAGGTCACATAAAGAAAGTTTAGGCTTTCCACCAGTCAAGTGCTAAAAAATCTACTTTATCTTTTCCTTTAGGTATTGCCAAAATGAATTGCTTTCTTACGGTGGTAGCCAGTCTCCCTGCTAAAACGATTGCAGTCGATGAAATAGTATCACTTCTGTTATACACTTGAATCAAAAAAGGAGCATGATCAATTCCTGGTCCCTTTTCGTAAACTGCAAAATCACAACCAAACTTTAGTCCCGGATTTATGATGTAACCTTTATCTCGAAAATTTTTGTAGACTAGATATTTTTTATCAAAGTCATGGTATTCTTTTTTACAAATCTCCACCATGTCATGTGTTGTAATTTTTTTCTTTTCTTTGTAAATCGTAATTTTTTTTGTCTCAAGCAAGTACAATCCTTCCATTAAATCTAAAATTAACGGAACATCTATTTCATCAAATTTTGGTTTTGGAATTCCAATAGGTTTTCCGTAATATCCACTGCTGAAAAGCTTACGAGAATCCTCTATATTCCAAACAATCAATCTGTTTTCTACAAGCTCACACTTCATCAAATCTAAAATAGAATCTTCGTATATGAATTGTATATTCTGAAAATCAATGATTAATGAATAAAAATATGAAAAAGGGTGTGTTATAGGCTTAGAGCTAACAGTATGAATGAATCCGATACTCTTTGGCATTTGTCAGCCATCTCTTCAATTCCTTCAATTACGTCTTTCAACAGCAAGAGTTCTGAGATGTTTGTAACTCCAGCTAGTAGCTTCATTGTGGCTTGCCTGTATTTGAGATCAATTTCTCGCTCAATTGTCTGAGTCTCTTGTGCTAACTCAATTGCATTTGCAGTATTTGTACTAAGGCTTCTGATAATCTCGTTTAGCTTATAGACTTGGTCTACTACTAACTCGATTAACTTTGTAATGTCTTCATCTAATTTTGAACTCTTTAGAGTTGATGCCTTTACATTTGATAACTTGAATGAAATTCCTGTAATGTAACCTGCAATTTCATCCATAGTGTATGCAGTGTTTAGGAGATTTTCTCTGTTCATGATTAATCCTCCAACATCAGCTACTTCTCGAGTTATTTTTCGCCTTAGGTTTTCAACTTCTTCTTCGATAGTTGAGATTTGCGTTAACGCATTTTTTATTCCAGTTTTGTCTTTTTTCATCATTAGTTCTGGTATTGATGCCAGTTCTCTTGATGCATTTAGAATTCTGTTAATTTCGTCTTGCAAAACTGCAATAGCCTTTCTTTTAGCTTGAACTTCAAGTTCTCCGCTATACATTTCAAATTGATATCGTAGCCTAGGTAATTTAAATCCTCGATGATTTTTGGGGTTTCTAGTGCTTAATTTACATTAAATTTTTATCATGAGCTATTTTTTTCTGTCCTTTATACAGACTAATTACTTCCTCATTAGTTGATGCATCTTCTGCAAATTTCTCCACTCTGATTTTACCTGTAAACTTTGGGAATCGTAATGCGAGCCCTGCTCCTTTTCTAATTTCATCCATTGCGGCTTTGTGAATTGGACTCAAGGTAATTTCAGTTGCTACAATCTCAATTACGAGTTCTGGTTCAAACCATACATCTGCTTCCATTTCACTTGTGATCCTTGGATTTTTCTTTATTGTTACTTTGGATGATAATATCTGATAAAGTTGATCCAAATACTCGTCGGTAAATCCTGTCCCTACTTTACATATACTAGTAAAAGTATCTGTATCCTCATCGTAAGAAGCTAAAAGTAACGTTCCGTACAATCCTGTCCTTCTCCCTTTTCCAAAAAATGCACCAATTACAACAAGATCTAAACTATCTCCAAGTTCATTTCTATATTCTCGTTTTAGCTTTAACCAATAGCTTCCTCTTGAACCTGCTTGATATGGCTTGTCAAGCATTTTAAGCATCACTCCTTCACATCCAGAGTTTATGCTATTTTCAAGAAAATCTTCTAACTCATTTTCAGATTTTATTATTGTCATTGGAACATGTTTTGAATATTCATCTTCTTTTACAGTTTTTTCTAATAACTTTCTTCTTTCTTGATATTCTAGTTCTAAACAACTTTTACCATTGCAAAATAGAATATCAAAAAAATTCACTGTGATTGGATACTGAGAAACTGCTTTCTCAATCTTGTATTTTCTTCTCCTGTGCATTAGCTCTTGAAATGGTAAAAATTCTCCAGTGTTTTCATTTATTGCAACAGCTTCTGCTTCTAGTATCACTTGATCATCTAAAACTGATTTTGGGATTTTTTCAATTATGTCTGGATAATATTCTGATATATTTTCCAAACTTCTTGAAAACAAAACAACTTTTTCCCCTTTTACATGAATTTGCACTCGTTCCCCATCTAACTTGTATTCTGCGGCAAATTCATTTTCCATCTTTTCTATGGCTTCTTCTTCACTCTTTACACGGTCTGCAAGCATTGGTCTGATAGGATTGAATAATGTAATTTCAAAATCTTCAACTCCTTTAAGTCCTTTATTTGCAACAGTTTCTGCAACCTTTCCCAAGTCACTTGATACGTTATATGCGTGCTCTAACGCTTTTCTGTTTTCTTTACCTCCTGTGTATGCAATGGCCAATGCATCCATTACGGTATTCTCTGCAACTCCTAAACGCATAGTTCCAAGTAGAATCTTTAGAATGAAACTTGCCTCAACGGGGGTTGCATCATTTAGAAGGCTAGAGATATATTTGATTTTCATGTCTTGTGAGCGAGACCCTTCTAATCTTGCAATCTTAAATAATGTCTCGTAAACACGTTCTACTGTAATATTCTCTACAAGAAAAGTGGTCTGAGTTTTTTGTTCCAATATTATAGTTCCAGCTTGCCCAAGGTCGCCTGTTTTTCGGTATTCCTCTTCAATCTTTTTTATTGTCAATCCTGATGATTTTGAAATTGCCCTTATTGCAAGTTTTTCAGCTACTCCGAGCTCTATTCCCTCAAAGTCAGGCCGAAGTTTGCCTTGCAAAAGATAAACAATCTTTGAAATAACATCTTGTGGAGTATTTTCAAATAATTCAACTAAATGCTGTGTAAGCTCTAGTCTTTTTGAAGTGGACTCCATTTTATTTAGCGACTCAGATAAGGTGGAGAACTTCACTCTATTTTTTGCAATGATCCCGCATAAAAGTTTGAATCTAAACTATAGTAGACCTGGACCGGCAGAATGACTAGGAGGGGCACCTTCATAATGAATCAAAGCGAAGAGTTGGGATTTTTCATTTTTATTTAGATGACTAGTTATTTGGATATCTATCACCTTGACCTCTTTGATAAAGTTATTAATTGATTTTTCAACAACATGTTCAACACCGCTGAAGATCCTTACTGGCACAACAATTGATTTGTTTTGACATAATTATTTGTTGTCAGTTCTAAATGTATTTGAAGATGGTTGGTTTTTCTTGTTTTCCTTGATTTGACACCAGGGCAAAGTTACAAAGTGGATAGGTTTTTTTGTATTCCTTCATAAAACTCCATGCCACATCGTGAGTTTTAAATTCAGTCCGAATTCCATCAATTTGGCTCTTCTGTCCATATACATCAAATACTATGACGTCATATTTTTTTGGTCTGTTATGGGGTCTTGCCTTTAGTAGCCATGCAACTGCAAATAAACAAACTGAGCCTAATATTACAACTTCACCGGCATTTCTAAAAAAATTGATCAAAACATTTGGAATGGTTTGACTAAATAATCCAACTACGATATTTGAAAATCCAATTATTGCTACGGCTGTAAATGCGTATGTTTTCCAATCAAAGATCATCAAAACCTTGTGCATTAGATGTTATAGTTTATTTGGTATTTTGATTTAACTATTTCCCAAAAATTATCCTGCTCACTACTTGACTTTTTTTAATCCGGATCTTCGTAATTTTCTCTCTTTTTTGCACCTGAGATATTTTCTGTTAGTGGTTTCATCTTAGTTTGGAGTATACTCATCCTTGCCTTGTAGCCCTCTGCATATTCTAATTCTGATGGAACTAGAGTTGCTGGATGAACAAACCCTTGACTTCTCATTGCAAGTGCTTTTTTAGTTGCTATCTCTCGTATGTAGTCCCAATCTGGAGTTGAGAATCCATCAAATGGTCCTACAAACTTTCCATTATGCATACTAAAAACTAGAGATTCAACGATTGGAATACAAAAATTAATTGAAGCTGCAGAGTTTAATTTTACTGGCATTAGTGGCATGTGATGACTTCCACGAGTGTTCCCTGCTACATAGTGTGGATTATTAAAAACGCTTCCCACTTCTTCAGTTGCTGGAAAGTTCTTTTGAGTTCTAACCAGACAAATGGGATCATCTTTACCGACATAAGTTCCTGCAATGTTGTGCAGTCTATCTGTTGATGATGCAACGATTGGTTCTCCTTCTTTTGTAGTAACTGTTGATACTACATATCGTCCAGGATACATTAAAGCAGCTTCAATCAATGGTTTGTCTTCCCATAATGATAATTTGGCAATCTGTGCTTGCTCTACATCCATTATATTCATATTAACTCCCCTTGCAAGTGACTCGTTTACAATAAGACCTGTATTGCTTAATGCGTCTACAAACATTCGATAAAATGGATAATTAAATGCCCCTGGCTCTGTTTTGTCAGCTGCATAAACTGTAAATGCTTCATTTGGTCTTTCTTCGAACTCCATCTCGGCTACACCTGGACCCATTCCTTTTACGTTACCTGAAAATGAATCCTTTAAGAGATCTTGGCCTGCACCATACAATCCCTCTTCTCGGGCAACTTTAGTACCTGCCATAAATGCATCCCATGCAAGTTTGTGAACTTCGTTATTGTCTACTCCATGAGTGTGCGACATTACAATGTGCACATCATCTCCACAATAACCGATATAATGATCAATTAGTAAATCCCCTGAATCTTTTATGGTCTTTTTTACGGCGTCGATTAACCCGTCGCTTGGTCTAGTGTGCCCTCCAATTCCTCCAACATCTGCTTTGATTACTGACACTGTAATTTTCATATTTGTTGTAAATAACACCTCGATTTATGTGTGTTTTTTAAAATTTTTTGATCCTTAAAATATTACACAAACTATTATTTTTTTTAAAAATTCATAACAGTAATAAATCCCTTTGAATACGAACCCTACATGGCAACTAAACCACACTTGAACATGATTGTCACAGGTCATATTGATAATGGGAAATCCACGACAATGGGTCATTTCTTGATGGATCTAGGAGTCGTGGATGAGCGAACTATTGCATCACATGCAGCCGAATCCGAGAAGACCGGAAAAGGTGATACTTTCAAGTACGCATGGGTTATGGATAATATTAAAGATGAGCGAGAAAGAGGAATTACTATCGATCTTGCATTTCAAAAGTTTGAATCAGCGAAATTCTTTTTTACATTAATTGATGCACCTGGACACCGAGACTTTATCAAAAACATGATTACTGGTGCCTCTGAGGCAGATGCTGCGATCTTGGTGCTTTCTGCCAAAGAAGGTGAAACCGATACTGCGATTGCACCTGGTGGTCAAGCAAGAGAACACGCATTTTTACTGAAGACCTTGGGTGTGGGCCAACTAATTATTGCCATCAATAAAATGGATGCTGTCGATTATAAAGAAGAGGGATTCCTTGCAGCTAAAGCTAAAGGTGAAAAATTAGTACAATCTGTAGGTTACAAGTTAGATAAAGTAGCAATTATTCCAGTTTCAGGCTGGAAAGGGGACAATCTAGTTAAAAGATCTGAAAACATGGACTGGTACAAAGGCAAGACGTTACTTGAAGCATTTGATGACTTCACTGTAGTTGAAAAACCAGTGGGTAAACCCCTCCGCGTTCCAATTCAAGATGTTTATACTATTACTGGTGTTGGAACTGTACCTGTAGGACGAGTTGAAACTGGAATTATGAAGGCAGGGCAAAAAATCATCGTAATGCCATCTGGTGCTCTTGGTGAAATCAAATCTATAGAAACTCACCATACAGAAATGCCAACAGCAGAAGCTGGTGATAACATTGGTTTTAACCTAAGAGGTATCGAAAAGAAAGATATCAAAAGAGGCGATGTTCTTGGAACCCCTGATTCACCACCAACTGTTGCAAAGGAATTCAAAGCACAAATCATCGTAATTCACCATCCAACAGCAATTGCACCTGGATATACTCCTGTAATGCACTGTCACACCGCACAAGTAGCAGCTACAGTTACAGAGTTTCTACAAAAAATAAATCCAGCAACTGGGGCAGTTGATGAGGAGAATCCAAAGTTCCTTAAAGTTGGCGATTCTGCAATTGTTAAGATTAGACCAGTAAGGCCAACTTGTATTGAAACTTTCCAAGATTTTCCTGAAATGGGTAGATTTGCGCTACGAGATATGGGTGCAACTATCGCAGCAGGAATCGTCAAGGAAATTACAGAAAAACATACTCCATAGGATAATTTAGATGACTCAGGCTGCCCGTGTTAAACTCACATCTACAAGCCTGCCAAAATTAGATATTGTATGCAATGAGATTATGGGCATTGGGAAAAAAACTGGCGTCAAAGTTAAAGGTCCAACTCCACTTCCTGTAAAAAGACTACACATTGCAACAAGAAAATCCCCCTGTGGAAGTGGTACTGAAACTTATGAAAAGTGGGAGATGCGAATGCATAGAAGAATAATTAACATAAATGCTGATGATAAAGCAATTCGACAATTAATGAGACTAAAAATCCCAGATGATGTCTATATTGAACTGTCTTTGACATAGATTGTATTACCTTAAATTATAGAAATTTTGATGATAGACATGGTAGAAGAAAGTATTGAAGATGAAGTGGAAGAAGTTCCTGAAGAGACATTTGATGTAATTTATTCTTGTTTGAGATGCGATACACATGTTTCAAATACTGAATTATCAAGATTACCTGAAATCAAATGTATCTGTGGGTTTAGAGTATTTACCAAAGTAAGACCTCCAATAGTAAAGACTGTAAAAGCTATCTAATCATCTATCTTTTTTGTAACTGTGTTCTCTTTGCAAATGTGTTCTCATGTCTTCCATGTTTGAAAAGTTCTTCTCACATTCTTTACAATCATAGGGATGATCTTTGAAATGAACTACCTGTTGATGCTGCATTAACTCTTCTTGTTTTGAAAACTTGGCAGAGCAAAGATCACATGGAAACTTTTTAAAAAATTTCATTAGTTATCCAAATTCTGTTTTTTTTTCATCCCAGCATGTTCTGCATAGTTGACCTTCAATCTTCCATTTTGGTTTGGGATTGTATCTGATTAATCCTATCTTTGCACCACATAGGGAACAATAATTTTTAGTTGTTGCATGTTCTTTTTCTTTTGTATCGAAGCAATCCTTGCATAGCAACCCATCCATATCCCATTGCCACCGTGGTTCCCACAAATCTGAGATTTTTCTTGTGGTTCCGCACTTTACACAAGGCTGTCTTTGTGTGGCCTCGTAGAACTCTTTAGTTTTATCAACATGACAATTTCCACAAAGAACTCCGTTAACATTCCATTCTCGTTTAGGTTTGTGTTTGTGACTAATTTCCTTGTTGCATATTGCACAAAAAGTTGGTTTTTTACTAAAAAGACCCATTATACTTTTTTAAAATTAAGGTATCATATATCTATCTTAAAAATAAAAACAAAAGTAAAAAATCAAGGATTATTTGAATAAAATTTTCTCAAGAGCTTGACTGGTGTTTAACATGCCATTTTTCCTGGCAAATTCCTCGATCATTTGGTGTTGTTCTTTTGTAAAACAAACTGGCATTAAGCGTTTTTCCATACAATGTTTCAGGTTCTTTATTTTATATAATTTGCGTTTGCCATTTGGAACAAATTGAATTATTACACATCAAATTATATCCTAATCCTCAATGTTGTGAACTAGATCCTAAGTATAATCGCCATGTTCAATTTTGAGGTATTAACGAGTTTATAGACTAACTTCAAAGAAGCAATTATCTCTAGATAGGCATAAAAAAGATTCAATGGTCACAAGTCGCAATTGAGTTCATTGATGTATCTTTATAACACAAAATTTCTTCTTTTAAGAAATGAAAATGCTTACTACCAAAAATAAGATCACAATTCAAATTGTCGGTATTGGGATTGCTGTGGCACTAGGATTGATATTATACTATTTCTTAAATTAAAAAATGATCTCATTCAAGTATTTCATTTTAACAAAATAAACAAGTGAAACAACTCTTTGGTAACAGGTCATCCAATATTTTCAAGATGCATAATAGTTGAAGGTTTTTCTTGAATCGATTTAATTCCAAATTCCTTTAATTTAGATGTCAAGTTCTCATCATCGGAGCGTCTGCTAATGACGCTAATTTTTTTAATTTCAGAAGGCCTTTTCTTTTTTAGATCCTCAAGAAACTGTATTCCGCTGTAATCTGGCATACACATATCCAGTAAAATTAGTTCATAGTCATTTTTTACCACGAGATCCAATCCTTTTTTTCCGTCATTTATGCTGGTCGCAAAATCTCCTTGTAACTGCAATTGTTCTGAATACAAGTCACAAATTACATCTGAATCATCAATGATTAAGACTTTCATTATTTTTTTTAATTTTATAATATTTAGAATATTGTCTGTTAGAATTCTTTCAGACATGAATTACGTTATTGAGGAATTTTCTATTTCAAAAATAAATTCTAGTATTTAATCAGTGTGAACGAAGTGTTACAAGAAATTATATGTCCTTAATTTGTCGTAGTTTCATGAATGGATTTACAAATTGCCCAAACTGTGTAGAGAAATTAGTTGTAGTGCCTTTGAAAGTAGAGGGATCTTCAATGGTTTGTCCATTCTGTGAATCTGTTTACTGACTAATATTTTGAAGAGGAAACATATTAGACTCCTCTAGCCAAATCATATAAAATGAGTAAAAAAATTCAGATTTTAGTTATTGGTCACAATACCAATGGATGCACAGAGGAGCATTCAAAAATTGCATATCAAACTGGATCGGAGATTGCAAAGACTGGACATGTTTTAGTAACGGGTGGTCTTGGTGGCGTAATGCAGGCAGCATCAAATGGCGCATGTGACTCAGGTGGTTTGACTGTGGGAATTATTCCACAAAATGATGCATCCATGGCAAATGAATACTGTGATATTGTAATTCCTACTGGAATGGGTCTGACAAGAGATTTTATCAATGCTCTTTCAGCTGATGGAGTAATAATAATTGGTGGTGGTTCTGGGACTTTATCTGAGATTTGTGCAGCATACATGTACAAAAAACCGATGGTCGCAATTCGAAACATGGGTGGAGTAAATGCTCAGTTTATTGATAATTATTTAGACCACCGACAGAATATCAAGATAATTGGAGTCGATACACCAAAACAGGCAGTGGATAAAATATTGGAATTAATTACTGCATAGATTCTAGTAATGGATCGGGTTTGTAAAACTCTCCATTCTTTTCTGCGAGTTGGTTTAACTCTTTTACAATATTTGAGATACCTATCTCTTTTGCGGTTTCAAAGAGAGGCTTTTTGAGTCCAAGACCTAGATGTGAAGCTTTTTCAATCTCTTCAATGTCACTTGCACCATTTGTAACTAGCCATGCTGCGTTGTTTATGATATTTGCAACCAGCTGTATTGGATTAAATTTTTCTGCCAACCCTTCAGATAATGCGACACGTTCGTATTTATCATCTGAATATTTGTAAAACCCTTCCCCTGATTTTTGCCCCAGCTTTTTCTCATCAAACATTTTTTTAATTGTAGGGTGTGGCAAAATTACTTTTTTATCTCGTAAATGCATCTCATTTGTTGCTTTGTGAATAACATCCATCCCTGTAAAGTCTGCCAACTCAAATATGCCCATTGGAAAGCCTAGCTTGAATTTTACTGCAGAATCAATTTCCTCAAGGGTTGCACCGGTTCTATCCATTGCATAACATGCTTCGTGAACCAATGGAATGAATAGTCTGTTTATGATAAAACCTGGAACATCTTTTCTACATATAACGGCAGTCTTGTTTACTGATCTTACAAATTCTTTAGTCATATCAGTAATTGCCTGTGATGTTTTTTCTCCTGGAATAATTTCAACTAGTTTCATTAGTTGTGGAGGATTGAAAAAATGAATTCCAATAAACTTTTCTGGACGTGATGTCGTGTTTGCAATCTCGGTAATTGGCAATGTACTTGTATTTGAAGCAAAAATTACGTCTTTACCTGCAACTGCATCTAATTCTGCATAAACTTTTTTCTTTAATTCCATAATTTCTGGAACTACTTCTATTATCAACTCTGCATCCTTTACTGCTTCTGCCAAATCTACAACCGGTTTAATTCGCGAATAAATTAAATCCGCTTCCTGCTGAGTTATTTTTTCTTTGCTTGCAAGTTTATCTAAACTCCATTTTATCTTCCCCATTGCCTTGTCCAAAAATGATTGCTCGATATCTCTGAGAACTATATTATATCCTGCAGTTGCTGCCACTTGCGCAATTCCATGACCCATAATCCCAGATCCTAAAACCGTTATGTTTTTGACTAGCAATAAATTTTAAAATCTAACATCCTTTATAATGTATTTTATTTTTGTTGATAACCATATTTTCTTTGTCAAAATAATACTGATTGTTATCAAAAAGGATAATTTGGGCCCCATTGAAAATGGGGGTACAAATAAGGGTAGAAATACAATGAACCATGTCCTTATTTTGTAAGCAATGCAATAATCGGAGGCAGCCAAAATGGATGAAAGAAGAAAACAAAACAGATTGGTTATGTGAAACTTGTGGTAATTTTGTCGATTCTGAAAACAATATTATTCGTAAAGTTTAGTATTGGAAACTATGTTTTGACATCATATTTTCATTACTATTTTATCGAGATGTGACTTTCAGGAATATTACTATTTTCGGATAACTTATAAAATATTTGGAGAATCAATTATCATGGGTTTATTCAAACGTAATAAAGAGAACTTGGATAATATCACAAAATGTACCGAATGTGGTACTGAGTTACATGACTCTGAACGTCTAAAAAGACACATGAAAAAGGCTCATGGAAATGTCCCTGCAAAGAAACTTGATCCGTCTTCAGGAGACGGTGGCACCTGGTAAATTTGAATCTGAATTATACTCAAAAACTTGCATTGGGGTTTGGCGGGGCCTTTATTGTTGCAGGGATTGTTTTATCAACACTGGTTTTCCCCTTTTGGAATTTTATCCGAGAAGATGTCTACGAGGAAGTGGACATTCTTGCAAATGATGATGGGCTTTGTTATGTAGAAACAAAAGACAACATCCCCAAAACTATTGAAAATTGCAGTTTACAAAAAGGAGATACCTCCACTATAAAATATGGCCATGGGCTTGCATGGGCAACAATAGTCGAGCCCTAATAATTGAACTTTATATCTAAAATAGATTATTAGATAATATGGATTGTATTTTTTGCAAGATATCCTGTGGAGAAATTCCTACTAAAATAATAACTAAAACAAAAAACTCGATGGCATTTTTAGATGCATTTCCTCTTACTAAAGGCCATACCTTAGTAATTCCTAAAAACCACCATGAAAAAATACAAGATATGACTCCTGAGGAAAACTCTGATTTGTTTTCAACAGTGCACAAAATAATCTCTAAAGTTGATAAATTATCTGGGGCGACACTAGTTGCAGTACATAATGGACGTGAGGCAGGACAAGAAATACCACATGTTCACGTGCATCTAGTTCCAAGAAGCGCTAATGATTCTGGAGGTCCAATACATTGCTTGTTTGATTCAACTTTGAATATTTCAGATTCAGAATTAAATGAAATTTATAAAAAACTTAAAGATTAACTAAAAAGGATAGAGTTTTTCTTGAGTATCTTTATTTTCAACAAGGATGGCCTTGGTAGGACAGGTCTCAGCAGCGTTCATTATCTTGTTTAACCCTGCTCCCTTTTGATTGATTACTGATGACTTTGGATTCATTCTAGATGTTTTGTTAATTTGAAAAACATTTGGTGCGATTGTCTCACAACTACAGCAACCTATGCATAAACTCTCATCAACATCCACAAATAGATTTGGTTGAACCTTTGGTTCTTTGGCTTTATCAAACTCTCCATTTTTTCCATCAGCTGTAATTCGAGCATTGTATTCTTCCCAAAATTTTCGTTCATATGCCTTCCAAAATTCAGGATTACCCTCTTCAAACTCTCGAGTATATCTTCCCCAGTCTTCTTCAGGAACCTCCCCAGGTTTTTGACCTGGCGGTGGACCCCATTGGGGTTTTCTTTTAAACTCCTCTGTTTTTTTTGAGGTGTTTGGAATTGTTACTTTTGTGGGCCCTTTGTAATGTTCTTTTATGGTATTGTATGCTTCTGTTATTTCTTTAAACTGAATCCCTTCTTTCTCTCCATTATTTTTATCTGGATGAAATTCTAAGGCCAATTTCCTATATGCCACCCTGATCTCCTCAAAGGAAGATTCAGAGCCTACGTTAAGGGTCCTTAAGGCTTGGTAGGTATTCACTAGAGTTCGTATCTTTGTCATATGTTAAAAACAATTAGGTTGGATTTTGAAAGTTATTCTAAAATTATTTCATCTTCTATTTTCCATGCCGGATCTACAATGCACAAAAACCGTAGATCTTCCGTACCTGAATTTTCTATGAATTGCTCAGACATTGGTGGAACGTAAACTGAATCGTCTTTTTTAACTGCAAAGGATTCTTCATTTACCCTCAAAATTCCAACCCCTTGTAAAATATAGTAAATTTCTGAGGATTGTAATTTATGATGTAAGGAACTCTTTCCTTTTTTTATTGTAAATTCAGCCAAACTAAATCTAATGCCATTTAGGGTGTTGTGTGGATGAAAGTATTGTTTTATTGTTGTTCCTTCATTTCCTTTAGTGTTTGGTATATCAGAATTTCGTTGGATTGACATGTAATCTATACTATTTTTGTAACCTTTGATTTAAAGTCTGATTCGTACCAAGTCGTTTTGTACTCTGAATTTTTTTTCGGTAAAATATTAATTGCAATATGTGAAAAAGTATTTTTTTTATTAACCGAACCATGAGTGTGTAATGTTTTTGCAGGAATGTAGACTGTATCGCCTTCTTTTAGGCTAATTTTCCCAGTTCTTTTTATTTTGAAATTGGTTTTATTTATCCCATATTTTATAAATATCTCAAGACTTCCTACTCCTTTTGTGGCGATCAATACTTGATTTCCATTATGTACATGAAGTTTCGTTTTAGCGCCATTGTGAAAGTAGACGTGGTAAATTCCTTGCTCTTTTGAGCTAATCTTTGATGATACATCCTTCATGTGTACTCTTGCGGTAAACCAATCGGGATTGATTTTTCTTTGATCCCCTGGGGAATAAATATTTGATTTTTTCATTTCTATATTCTTGTCAGTATTTTCTTTTTCTTTTCTTGAAATTCTTTTTCAGTAATCACGCCTGATTTTTTTAACTTCCCCAATTTTTCTAGTGTATTCAAATTTTGCTCAACACTAGATGTTGCCCCCTTTGTAGCTAAAAATCCTTCATTTAATTTAGACATCCCTTTTTTCTTTAATGACTCGCCTTCTTTCTCAGCTTTTCTCCTTAGTTCAAAACTAGTTTTTTTGGCTTGTCCTGCCGCCATTCCTCCAAATTCTACGGCGTCTGCAAGTATCTCATCTGCTTTTTTAATTCCCTCATCAATTGCTCGATCTGCTCTTTTTAGAAATTTTTCAATAAAACCTTTCTTTTTCTTAGTTTCCATATTTTCTAAATTACATCTTTTGTTTTATATTTTTCCAAATCAATTGAATTGGTTCCTTTGATTTAATAGCAAGAATTTGTCATCTATATTGTTATTTTGAACCAAAAACCAGATGCCAAAACGGTTGTTTTGAGAAAAACTGTGGATAAAGATGAAGCAGCTGTCATAATTTTTGACAATAAAACATCCATTTTCAAATCACTTCTCAAGAAACCAAAAAAAGATGAGGTTCATGTTGATTCAATCACCTTATTCTATGAATGTATGTTGACAGTATCTGGAAAATATACTGCAGATTATTATAGAAAGGCCATTCATACAATCTCAGTTGATTCAAATGTTCAGGAAATAATTTTTGGAGATGGAATTTTCCCCATAAATAAAAAGTCTGGATTTAAACGTGCACTTGTTGGAAACCGAGGTAAAAATAAAATTGATTTACCTTTGGAGGAGCATGTATTTGTTGAAAATGAACGCGAACTTTTCTTTGATTATAATGGAAATGAAATTAAATTTCCCTTTAAATTAAATTCCAAAACAATTGAGAATTATGGTGATAAAATTTTAACAGAGAATTCAGCAAATATAAAAAATCTAAAAATAACTTTTGATTCTGCAATAAATTTATTAGAAGAATTACTAAAAAAACCATTAGAGTCAGATATTAGAAAATTAAATGAAGAATTTATTTTAAAAGAAATTACTCAAATCTACGTTCCAGTCTATGAGGCGAGATTGACTGGTCCTAAAAACAAGGTTGGTTTGATTCGATTAGATGCTGTAAGAAATAAAATTCTCTAAATTTTAACAATTTTTTTAAATTCTTCATTGTCATGTAGCTTTTCAAATATTTTTTCCTTTTTTGCCCACTCTCTAATTGTTTTATTGTTTAATTGAATTGCTTTTTTTAGCAACTCCATTGCCTCTGAATGATTACCCAAAGCCATCTCACTCCTTGATTTGGCATAAATTATGTTTGCATTGTCTTTATGTTTTGATAAAATTTTTCCAAAAATTTCAATTGCCTTGTCATGTTTTTCCAATTCTGCAAGCTCTATTCCTTTATGAAATAGGGCATCCAGGTGACTAGGATTTCTTTTATAGACATTTTCAAAACAATTCAAGGCTTCCTCATGCTTGTTTATTTTTCCTAGAACTATTCCTTTGTAAAACATTGCATTTGGTTTTTTTGAATCTACACTAATTGCCTTGTCTAGAAATTCTAATGCTTCTTGGTGATCTTGAATTCTGTCAAGCAAAACTGCTTTGTTAAAATATGCCGAACTATTTTTTGGATCTGCTTTTATCGCCTTGTCATAACATTCATTTGCAGTTTGAGTATCTCCCATTTCAGCCATAGCTATTCCCTTGTTGTTATAGGCCTGTGAATCATTTGGATTAATTTCTAACAGTAAATTAAAACATGTTACTGCATCTTGATATTTCTTAGTTCGGTTTAATGCAAGACCCTTATTGTAAAGAGCAGAGGTATTTTTAGGATCTTGTTTGATTATTTTATTGAATAATGATATTGCCCCCTTTGGTTGGTTTCTCTCAATTAATGACATTGCATTGTACATCAAATCTTCTGGATCTTCTTTTGAACCAAAGAGTCCCATGATTCTTCTTAATTGATATCTGTAATGAAAGTTTAGATTATTCTTTTCAAACCGTACGAAAAACTACTCTATCTTACGGAAGTTTAAATACATATGAATTCCGAGAAAAAATGTTCTTGTCCCAAAATCTTGTTTTAATCATGATGATTCTTTTTCTAGTTCCAATTGCAACCATTTCAAATATTTATGCTCAAACAGAATTCGATACTACTGCAATGGGATTACAAATGCCCAAAATTACTATGAGTCCTTCATCAGGACAACCTGGTACAGAAGTTGAAATTACCATCACAAAAATGCCTCCTGTTCCGGAGAATACTGATCCAAGGGTGGAATTTTTTGTTTACTTGCCATTTGTTTCAGCAATTGGTAATAACGTTCCTAATAATTGCGAAGGATCCAGTTGTTTTGCTTTGTATTCATTTGAGGAGATTGGCCAAGACAAGCTAGCTCCGAAAACTATTGCATTTACACTATTTAGTACTACCAATAAAGTTCCGGTAACACAAGCTGGGTTGAGGGAATCAGTATGCGATCTTAAAGTCAACGGAGTAACTATTGAAAGATATTCAGAAACATGTACTGATATTGATCAACCTCCTGGAGACTATCAAATTAAGTTTGGATGGGGCATACAAAGCTCCGACCTCTTTGATGTAAGAGAGACCTTGACTTTTACTGTTCTTGAAAAACAATTTGTTCCAGAAGTACGTCAAGTGGATAAAGATGAAATCATAATTGAAGAATTCCAAACAGGTAAAATTTCAGAAAAAGAGTTTCAAGAAAAACTTGCAGCGGTGGGATATGATGAAGAAGAAATCAGACAGGCAACAGCATTAATTGGGCGACTACCTCACCAAGAGGGTACTCAAACACCATTAAGGGAACCGATTCCAGTTCTAGGATCTGATTTTAAAATAGTCTACGTAATGACTGAAGGGATGATAAAACAAGTTGTTCCTGATGAAGATGCAAAATCATTGATTTTGCAAATCGATTCAATATCTAATGGTACGCTGGCAATTAAACTTCCTCGAGAAGTAATTGATGCAAGATTTGGAGATGGTGATGATGATTTCTTTGTGGTAGTTGATGGACAAGAAGTTGCCTTTGATGAGACAAAATCCGGAAATGAAAGAACACTCTCAATAGATTATCCTGCAGGTACTGAAGAAATAGAAATTATTGGTACATCCGTAGTGCCAGAATTTGGTGCAATTACAGCTGCTATTTTGATGACTTCAATAATCGCTGTAATTTTTATATCTAAAAGTAAATTAGCATTAAACCCCAAAATCTGAAAGTTTTATTGATTTAACGATTTGAATTTTTTTATTGCCTCTTTTGCCATATCTTCTTGTTCTTCAGCTGATGTTTTTGTAGGATCATCTGTCGTGTAAGCTTCAGTTTGATCTTTCTTTTTTTCCATCTTTTTCGTTACACGTGAGAATTTAAAAAGTTCTCTGATGCTAATACCATCTTCTTTATATCGTCTTTAGAGTGTGCAGCAGATATTGCCCCCAGTTTTCCAGGCAAAAAGAATATTCCATCCTGAGATATCATCTTAAAGTGATATCTCTGAAGCATTAATGAATCACACTTTGCCACGTGAGTAGAATTTGTAATCTCGGTAATTCCATTTTTTACAAAATGAGTCATAAATAAAGATCCTTTTCCTGTAATGATTACCTTCTCTCCAAACGTTTTTCCAAGTTCGCTTCTAGCAAAATCTCCTAAATCATTGATTTTGGAATAAATTGACTTGTTTGATTTAAGCTCAGATAGAGTTGCATGTCCTGTAACCATTGATGATGGATTAGCAGAAAATGTTCCTCCACCAATATATGATCTTTCTGATTTCTTTTTTCCTTTAGTATCTGCATGCTGCATGATTTCTTTTTTTCCACACATCACTCCAATTGCCATTCCACCACCAACAATTTTACCAAGAGTAACAATGTCAGGATCTAATTTCATTGTAGGGTATAAACATCCAAATCTAAATCTAAATCCTGTAACAATCTCGTCTAGAATAAACAATGATTTATTTTTGTGAGCGAATTCTTGAATTCCTTTAAGAAATTCTTTAGTTGCAGGAATACATCCACCACCGCCTAAAACTGGTTCAATTATCACTCCTGCTAAATCTTTAGAAATTTTCTTTAGAATTTTTAAGGAACCTTCCAAATCGTTGTATGGAATTGAAATAATTTTTTCCTCGTTTACCACGCCACTACTCTCTGATTCTGAAAATGGCCAATTTACACTTTTAAGTAAATCCGATGTATACCCGTGCCATCCACCATCCACCTTTGCAATTATTTTTCTTCCCGTCACTGAGCGAGCTAATCTTACTGCATACATTGTAGCTTCAGTTCCAGATGTAACATAACGTATTTTTTCAGCTACTGGAACTGCTTTTGAAATAATTTCAGATAATCTTATTGTCTGTTCATTAACCGTTCCATACATCCAACTTTTCTCAATTTGTTTTTTCAAAGCATCTTTTACTTTTTTCGGACCGTGGCCTAAAATTAAACTCCAATGACCCATCCAGTAGTCAGTGTATTTGTTGTCATCCACATCGATCAAATTTTTCCCCGTGGATTTTTTAACTACAAAGGGATATGGTTCATAAAATCTTATGTTATGACTAACCCCATTTACATGAAATCTTGAGGATTGCGCAAATAGCTTTGCAGATTTTCTTGTCTTTTTTTTGTATTGGGAAATCTCACTCATTTTTTATCATTTTATAGATTGAATTGGGTTATAATCTAACCAAAGATCGGTATTTTTAGGCTTGGTTTATATGTATTTGAACTGTCTCACTTTCTGCATACGTAACGCAATAGGCGGCGCTTGTGATGAAGTTTGGCAAGATGCCATTTTATGATTCGCGGGCCTCCAGTTACGCATACAAAATGAGGATTTGACCGAAAGATCAAATCTGAGATGTGAAGATTATGTGCATCCGTCAATTCCAATATAGTACATTCGTGTACTTCAATAATCAAGTTAAACAGAATCCGGTTGATCCTGCCGGACCTGACTGCTATCGGATTGATACTAAGCCATGCGAGTCATTGTAGCAATACAAGGCATACGGCTCAGTAACGCGTAGTCAACCTAACCTATGGACGGAAATAACCTCGGGAAACTGAGAATAATGTCCGATAGAACACTATACCTGGAATGGTTTGTGTTCCAAATGATTTATCGCCGTAGGATGGGACTGCGGCCTATCAGTTTGTTGGTGAGGTAATAGCCCACCAAGACTATTACAGGTACGGGCTCTGAGAGGAGTAGCCCGGAGATGGGTACTGAGACACGGACCCAGGCCCTATGGGGCGCAGCAGGCGA
>DATKYM010000036.1:0-2898 GCA_035528495.1 Nitrosopumilaceae archaeon | reverse complement strand
CAAATTTAAGTATATTAAAAAATCCTGACATTTTATTTTCCTTTGTTTATATTTATCACATCTGTAGCTTTAAGTCCATATATAGCTGCAACTACTGAAACCCAAAGGCCAACTATCCACCAGGGCATCTCTTGTAATTTTTGAAAGTATAAATCAATTTTTTCTTGCATTTTCTCATCTTCTGCAAATACAGAATACGCCAACAAAAACAGAGGCGAAGAAATTGTCAAAAGTACAAATTCGTCCTTCCAATCTTGTTTTTGATTTTCTGCAATTTTACCAGAAAACTCAATTTCTCCACGTTTCATTTTTTCAATGTGGAGTAATTTAGCTTCCGACATAGCAACGTCAGCTGCTTTTTTGTTTTTGTATATTTCAAGCCCAGATTTTAGACCTTGACCCAATAAACCCCAGGGAATCATACTAATACCAAGTTGCTTTTTGTTTTCTTGCCTTACCTGTACCTTTAACAGTTGTCTTGTCTCCAGTAGCAATGTAGTTTTTTCCTCTAATGCTAGTTTCGCTTCTTGGATCTACGATAAGATTTTCAGAAGGTATTTGAACAGGTTTAGATTTTTTATAATTCATCATAATTAACTCCTTTTTTTAATACTTTAACCTTTTTTTGTAATTTTGTCATCTTTTTCATTACTTTCCTCCTCTATTTCTCATTGAATTAGACATTATTTGTTTTGTAAGTGAAGTTTCAGCTCTTAATTCTGCTAAATCTTCATTTTGATCCATTTTATCTTCAGCAATTTCTCTACTTTGAACTAATTTTGCTCTTTCAAGTTCTACTTTTTTCTCCATTTCCTCTTTTTTACGTTCATTTTCCATTGCTCGTAAGTCAACTTCCCTTGATTTTAATTTTAATAGAGGATCAGAGTCAAATTGTGAAGTAATTTTGTTTTCTTCCTTCATAAATTCTTCAGTCATCTCTGCGATCAACACTGCTTTTCTACCTTCTATCTGTTGAGTGATCTGTTGAAGCTGTTGTTGAATTTGTGGATTCATTTGTGCTTGTTGTTGCATCATCATCATTTGTTGGAATTGTTCATTGAACTCTAATTGAACTTGTTCTTGAGCCATTATTGAGATGTGTTCTAAAATATTTTTTTGTATTCCAGCCATTACCGTTGGATTATTTCTAACCATATTAGTTGACATAAAGTTTAAGTGAGCTGTGATGTGTGCTCTGTGATCTTGACCAGGAAATGCTTGGAAAGGTTTGCCACCTAACGCATCAATGTGTTCTAAAGATGGATCTTTAGGCATTGGTGGAGCAGGCGGTGGTAAAATTTGATCAACATTTTTTACACCGATTGCAGTATACATATCTCTATACACAGCATACAAATTATGTAGTTGTGGATTAGATGTAGCTAACTGTAATTCAGTTTGAGCAAGAGTTATTCTTTGAGTCATTGAAAAAATATTGGGGTCAGCAACTGGAATGATATCAACTCTATCATCAAAGTCAGTTTGTTTAATTTCTTTTGCACCACCAACTACATCATAAGGATAAACTGGTGGTAAATAAGTTTTAATAATTTTAGCAAGTAATTTAAATTCTTTTTTTAATGCGCCATATAATCTTTTATGTATTGCAGACATAACTTTTGATCCTCTTTCAAGAAGAGCAATAGTAGTACCTACAGCAGCATTTTGATTTCCATCTCCAACTTGCATTTCAGTAATTGATGCAAACCTCTGCCCAGCTTGAACTACAATTCCCATTAGCGCTAACAAAGTTTGAGATGGTTCTTTATAAGGTAAAGGGTAGAAAGCATCTCTCAACGATCCACCAGGTGCATCGACGTCTTTAAACTCACCAGGTTGAATCGGAGATGCTTCATCTCTAACCCTTACTCCTCTTTGTTTAAACCCTGCAGGTAAATTAGATAATGTACCAGCATCTAATAATTGACGGAGAGCAGTCGTTGCCGTCCTGCTCAATCCGCCAATCATGTGAATTAATCCAAAACCATAAAATCCTAGTCCTGGCAGAAATTTAAAGTGGACAAAATATTGGATCTTATTTTTCTTTGGATCATTGGGCGCATAGTTCCTTCTTATCGAAAGAACTTTAGTACTACCTTCTTCGATTGTAACGATGTAAGGTAGCTTGATTCCAGTCGGTTCCCCGTCTGGACCAATATCTTCAAAACCTTCTAGATCTAAATTAATGTGACACTCCAGTAATGTATAGACATCACCTGGCTTGCCAGTTTTTTTAGTTCCTTCAAGTTCTCTCTCCTTTTCAGTAACTTTATCTTCTGTTACCGCTGGTGGAGATAATTCTATGTCAGAATAAAATCCTGTGACTTGTTGTTTTCTTAAATCGTTTTCAGAAATTTTAATTGTATGAATGACTGATTCCGCATCGTCTAATGAGGTAGCCGTATACGGAACAATCAAATCATCCGCTGGAACAAACTTAGAAACTGCTCGTCCTAGTAAATCGTCATAATAAACTTTTTTGAATGAAGAACCTGCTAGGGGTAAATGAAATAACATTTGATCAAACTCTGGTTCATATTCTTGCATCTGATCCATAATTTGATAGTTCATGAAGTCTTTGACACGTTGTGCTTGTTGTTCTTTTTGTGGAGTGATTGCTCCTACGATTTGAGTTCTAACAGGACCATCACTTGGTAATAATTCTTTGTAAGCCATTGCTTGAAACTGTGTAACAGCTTCAGCTAGTACAGGGTGCGTGGCCCCTGATGCACCTTGGAAAGGTTCTGTTCTGTTTTCATATTTAAATCCTAAAAGATCTAAACCTTCCATGTAAGATTGTTCCCAATCTTTTCTGGACATTTTATAGTCCATGTAATTTTCTTTTAAAACACTTCCTAGTGGATCTAAAACATCTTCAGGTAAGATGTCTGCTAAATT
>DATKYM010000035.1:0-14083 GCA_035528495.1 Nitrosopumilaceae archaeon | reverse complement strand
AAAAAAACATTCAAACGTTATTTTGCATATTTTTGGATATTTTTCAAAAGATTTCAATGTACACGATAAAAGACTATTTTTTGATCTCTTGGAAAAATATAGAGAAGAAAAAAATTCTTTAGGAGAAGTTCTTGCAGAGATAAATCCTATAATATTTCGATTTAACAATATGTATTTAGCTTCACAAACTTATTTTTTATTATATTCACATTCGCCGCCTGGAATTTTTTCGAATCTTTGAATTAAAATTACAAATAATTAAAAATTTTTAAATTAAAAAAACTATCTAATTAAATTTTGTAATCTTAAAGGTGACTAGATGGGCTTTCCTTTATATTGATAGTCAATCACCTTGTGGAATAAATTATGAGAAGCAAATACAGCTAATGCGGAGAAAAATATTCCAATAAAGTTTCTAATTGTCATCAATTCATTTGGTGGAGTAGCAATTAAAGAAGTTTCAAAGACTACGTAAAAATTATCAAATAACCAAAAAGCCAAAGTAAACCACGATAACACACCAGCAATTAGATATCCTAGGCGAGTTTTATTATGAATAAAAATTATTGAAGAAACAATAGCACCATACCAAAAAAAAGAGCCAATTAGCCATAGGGGCTGAAAAACTTCTGGTCGGTCATCTAAATAATAATAAGTAGATCCAATTATTGCAAGTGCAATAAGACTCGCTTGTATTAGTTTTTGATTAATTTTAAATCCCGTCCTTTCCTCACGTGGTTCTGTTTTAGGTGGATTTTGTTTCATTTCCTTAGTGGCAATATCAATAGACTCTCTTACTGATTTTAGGCGAATTGGAATTATTTTTGAAATTGAATTATCAGTTACAATGGTATCATGAACTAAACTATCAATCAATGGGCGTGCAAGAGAGGCTTTGACTGGGGTAATAAGATCAACCCAATATGAAGAAAGTCTAGTCGTTAGAAAAGGAATTTGGATTACAAACAAATTTTTGTTCAAATAAGCCGAATAAATCCTCATCAATTCTTCATAGGTAATTTTTTCGAGTCCCCCAATTTCAAAAATTTTTCCAGTAGTTTCTGGTTTTTCCATACACCCTACAAGATATTGAATTACATCATCTACTGCAATGGGTTGTGCCAAAGACTTGACCCATGAGGGGCAAACCATAATTCTTAATCTTTCAACTAAATACCGTAGCATTGCATATGAGCCACCCTCTGCCCCAATTATTATTGATGCACGCAATTCAGTTACAGGAATATTGCCAGAGGCTAAAATTTCACCCACCTCTTTTCTACTTTTCATGTGAGGTGATAAATCTAAACTGTCATTTACCAGACCTCCAAGGTAAATAATTCTTTTAACACCTGTTTTGGTAGCTGCTTTTAAAAAATTTTGAGCTTGTAATTTTTCCCGTGAGCTAAATTGCTTCCATTCATCTTTACTTCCTTCCATGGAATGTAGTAAATAAAATGCTATTTTGATTCCAGTCATGGCTTTTTCTAATTGATTCAAATCAAAAACATCAGCTTTGATATATTTTACATTTTCAGAATCAGCAATTTTTTTCCTACTCATGGCAGAAATTTTATATCCTCTTTTTGAAAGCGATGAAATTAACCTTGCTCCGATAAATCCTGTTGCACCTGTTACTAAAATAGAGTATGGTGCAATGTTTAATTGAGTATCGTGAGATAACTTTTGATTCAAATTTTTACCTCAATTTATTCAATTGTTTTTCTTTTGAACGTTTCACTCTAAGATCTAAGACCAAAATTGCAACACCAATAACTAACAAAGGAAATCCTCCAATGATGTACGCAGTACTTAGTGTATAGTCAATTAATCCTATTACTACTATACCTACTACTGCCAAACCTATACCTAATGCAATCAATATTGTCCCTGCAGATATCATTATTCTATTCATGGTATTTAGCACCTTGAGAATTTCTTGTTTGTTTCACCAACTTTATCGTTGGTTGTTTTTGGCGTTGGGTTCTATACATGAATTAATTCTGCTGTCAAATTATATAAGCTGGTGTTAATTAGTTATTCTAGTGCCAAATTTTGCTTCAAATAGGAGTGGTTTATTTTTAATTTATGATATTTACCACTATTTTTACTAGTTAGCATTAGTTAAATATATCAATACGAAAAAAAAACATGGTATATCTTAGAGCAAAAAAGGTCAAATCTGATCAATATCTTTATCTTGTGAAAAGTGTTTGGGATTCAAAAAAGAGCACATCTAGACAAGAGATTGTAAAGTATCTTGGAAAATCATCTGAAGTGGTCAAAGATGACATACCTCCAGATTATAGAAATGATCCTAAAATTTTATCTGGATTGGCAAAATATAATCCCAAAGATATTAAAAAAAGAGAAGATGTCTCAAAAAAATCTAAACAGCGATTATATAAAAAATTAACAGAAGGAGATATTCAAGCATCAGTAAAAATTTATGAAGATTACGTTAGTATTTTTAGCAATGCATGTTTTTTTGACAATATTCTCAAACCAATAATGTATAAGGTGGGTGACGATTGGGCAACAGGTAAAATAAGTATCGCGACAGAACATGTCGCTAGTAATATCGCTCAAACACTGGTAAAAATTATAATGGATAGAATTAAGGGGGTGGGAAACAAAAAGAAAATCCTAATCTGCGTACCACTTGGAGAAGAGCATCATCTGGGATGTGATGTACTTGAAACTTTTCTAACTCTAAAAGGATTCAAGGTTTACAACCTAGGAACCTCTATGCCTAGTGAATCTATTCTGAGTTTTATTGATAATTACAAACCAGATATGGTATTTTTATCAATTACACTAGAAGATAATGTAGCTGCAGGACAAAGACTAGTAAGAAAAATTAAAGATCAATTTAGTATTCCAATACTAGTTGGAGGCCTTGCTTTACAGTCCACAAAGATTCCAAAATTTGATGCTAGGGTAATACCTGAATCTAGTTTAGAAGACTTGCCTAAACTCGTCAAGACAGCTTAAATTTTATAAAATTATTTTTTAAGAAATGATTGAATCTTGGGTACGCAAAGAATCGAGCTGTGGGCTGCAGAATCTGTCCCGATTCCATAGCTTATAGTAGAATCTCCAACAAAAAAAAGGCCCTTTACACTTGATACTTCATGTGGCATTTTCGATTTCCATACTAATCCAGGCTCCTTGGCAACGGATTCAACCAGATTCCAAGCCATAGGTCGTTCCCATAACAAAGATGTTTTAAACTTGGGATAAATTGCACTGATTTCATTTTTCATTTTATCTACAATCTTCCTGATTTGTTTTTGATCCTCAACTACTGAGGGATCTACTGGAGTTCCCGCAATGATCAAATGTTCACCTGGGGGAGAAACGTAGGAAGTGATGTTTGAAATAAAAAATATTCCTTTTGTGACATAGTTATTGCCAACAGGAAAAACAACCTGTCTTGTATCAATTTGTGTGTCTAAAGCAAAATGGACCTCAACTACGGCAGTTTTTTTATTTAATTTATTCACCTCATTTACAAATTTATCATCAAATACACCCTTGTCAAATAATTGATTGATGGCCATATATGCAGGATAGGACACTACGACACAATTTGTTGAAAAAAACTTGTTATTGCTAGTAAAAATTCCAGTTACTCTGGAATCAGTTACAACTATTTTTTTTACTAAAGAATTTAACTCAATACTTCCATCTTTTTCCTCTATATATTGCGCTAAAATTTTAGAAATTGAATCATAACCCCCTTCGGAGGGATATGCAAATTCACTTGTTCCTCCTCTGAATGGATTAGCTCGAATTATAGTCCGCGCAAATTCACCTAACGAAATATTTTTTGCAGTATCTGCAAACGCTAACATACAAATGGCTTCAAAAAATATATTGGTTTTTGGGTCTAATTTTTTTGTAATTTCTGATAATGAAAGTTTATCCCATTCCTCAGTTTTTTTGATTGTGGTAAAAGCCATAGGGAGAAGAACTTTCAATAGATTAATTCTACTTTTTAATGGGATTAACGAAAGTTGTAATAAATCTCCGATTCCCTTGGGATATTTGTGAAAGTTATTACCTGAATGAAAGGCAATATTATCTACTTTAGCTAGTTTTAATCTTGATTCTATCCCTAATAATTTTAGAATATTGTATATTGCCGATTTCTTGTAAAATGGCATGATATGAAATCCGTTATCCAAAATATGATTTTTAAATCTCATTGAAGTAGTTCGTCCACCTAATTTAGAAGATTTTTCTAAAATTTTAACAGAAAATCCTTCTTGGGCAAGCATCGCACTGGTCGTCAATCCTCCTACCCCTGCACCAATTACATAAACAGGAGTGCGCATAAGGAAATTTTTTATTTTTGTTATTTATACAGGTGCCAACCAGTTTCAATAGTGCTAACTATTGGGAGTAAATATTTTTTGAGTGAAAATTCTCAGCTGAAGAAATAAACTCGTTCATAACGACACTCATTTTTTTTGCGACATAATTTTCTAAAAAATTAAATACTTTCATTAATCCATTAAATGTTAAATTCACTTCAATGAAAATATCGCTACCGTTTTTAGATGTAACATACGTTTCAATGAATTTTGTTCCCTTCATTGGACCAGTTAAAATAAAGACTTTGTGAATATTGGGTTTAATAATCACATGTTTAGTTTTTATTTTTAGTTTAATTCCCATAAATTGTATCCTTTCAAATACTGTTATTTGATTATCTATTTGTTCAATAATTTCTAGTGATTTGAAATGATTTGGCATAATAATATTAAAATTTTCAATGTCTGTACTTAAATTAAAAATAGTTTTTTGGGATAATGATGAGTGTCTTTTTAGGATAAAAGTCTTCATTGTAATGCCATCAATGATTTTACTTGTGTAATATTTGTTTTTGTGATTTTAAAATTATTATAATTATCCAAAATTTGTCTTGCCACTAACATCATGGATTCTTTTACTTCATTGGTTTTTTTTGGATTTGAAATAGGAAGTAATCTAATTGTGGTCTTTAACTTACTTGTTGAAATTTCAATAAAAAATTCTTGATGTAATTTAGAAATTATCACCGTCGGCAAAAGAGCAGATAGACTATCCTTGTCAACAAAAATGGTAGATATTTTTATCAAAAATTCTTTTTTTATAAAAATAGGTTTAAATTTTTTTGAAAATTCAACAAGATTAATTTTTTTATCAAATACTATATGAGGCATACTCTACAATAAACTGGAAATTATTGGTATTTATTGAAAAATTTTTAAACAGAATAGTGCCAACTTTTTATTTTTAATTATTAGAATTAGTCACAATTTAGCACTAGAAAAAATATCTATTGTTTGTTATATAATTTAAAAACCAAATTGAACCATGCAAGTAGAAATAATTGAAAAAAAAACTAATGACTCGGAATTAATTTACAAAAATTCTCGAATTAAAATTTGTATTATATGCGGATATGACAAAATAGAGTCCTACGAATTTGGTGTATCCTGTGAAGATTGTGGAGCATTGTTTCGGAGATCAAAATGCTAACTAAACTTGTACATCAAAAGAATTGTAAAAATTACAACATTATTACTGATATTTCAACTGGAGAAAAAGCATGCAGTAATTGTGGTTCTGTTTCACCTGAAAGATCTGTTTACATGGGTTCTGAAAATACAGGATTAACAAAGGAAAATTATCTAAAAAAGTCTAGGGTGGGGAGAACAATTGCATTAAAGATGGCTGATATGGGTCTCTCAACGATAATAGAGTCAAAAAATAAGGATTCCTTTGGAAAAATATTATCCAATGAAAATCGTAGAATGTTTTATCGTCTACGTATGTGGGATAGAAATAGTCGTCATGCAAACACAGTTCAATCTTACCAAAAAGCTTTCATTATGCTTGATGGTATTCGAACCAAACTAGGATTGCCCGAATCAGTTGTAGAGCATAGTGCTTATTTGTTTAGAAAAATTGCATTAAAGAAACTTTTGACTGGTAGATCTACATTAGTTATTATTTCTGCCACGGTATACCTTGCCTGTAGAATAACCAATACTCCTAGGACTTTGCAAGATGTTGCAAATGCGAGCAATGTTAAAAGAAAATATTTACAAAAAACTTATCGATTTCTTGCAAATGAGCTTGAAATCTATCCTGTGTCATATACTCCAAGGGAGTTTGTAACAAGAATTTCACAAGGGGTAAGAATTTCTGAAAAAACTCAACGACTGGCATTCAAAATTGTGGCTTTGGCTGAAAAAAAAAGAGTGTCTACAAGTAAAAACCCAATGGCAATTGCAGCGGCAGCTGTCTATCTTGCAGTATTGAACAATAAGGAAAAGGTTTCTCAGATAAAAATCTCAAACGCATCTGGAATCACTGCAGTAACCATCCGAGATAGAGCAAAAGAAATCAAAAAAGAATTAGGATGTGAAATTTAATGGGTAGAACATGTAGGAACATTTGTGAACTGCACAAGGCAGAATCTGTTCCAAATAAAATACGATATCAAATTGGACAGAAACGGTGTACATTCTGTGGTATATTCTTGTCAATCATAGGCTCTAGGTGTATTTGTTGTAAAGCAGTATTGAGGACAAATTCTAGAAGTAAAAAGACTTAGAGTTTTTGTTTGACTTCTAGAATTTTGTATAATTATTTTTTGCTTAAACTTATTAATTTTTATCCTTTTAAGATGTAAAATTGATAATTTTTCAAAGAGATTATCTTCATATAAATTTGATCCATCCACTAAATTATTCTGGCAATACAGTTTTTGCTGGAATAATTTTTTAATTCTTTAACGGGTTTTGCCTTAATTACGAATCTATACAATAATAAAATTCCTAAAAATTCAGCATGTTCCTTTAGGAAGTTTTCCATAGAGTAAAAAGTTGAAAATTACATTTAAAGAGGGAAAAAATTTTCCTAGTGACAAAAATTTCTATAAACTATTAAATTTAATTTTTAACTAGTTTGACTATTTTGCTTTAATATTATTTTCCTAGATATCAAAAATATGGGGATTGCAGGTATTGCGATAAGGATGATTATTGCAATTCCAATTGATATGTAATCATTAACAAATAATTTGGTTTCAAGCCATGCTTTAGGTAAAGTTGTAAAAATATCACTACCAGAAAAGTCTTCTATAGTTCCAATAGCTAAACTATATTTCCCGCTTTGATTTTGTTCATCCATTACAATAATAAAATATTCCCCATCAAGAGGTACATCCATTCTGACTTCTTGTCTTTCCCAATAAGTTACCTGGCCAAATGGTTCATAAAATTCTCTTGAAGGAAATTCTCCTTTGTAGGGAAATTTCTCAGCACCTAATGAAGTTACAAATGGAATTTCATCATTTTGAAATATTCCCTCTCCTAGGAGAACCAGTGTTGGTGAGTAGGTCTCTAAACCTGCCAATTTAGGAACGACAATACTTGCATACAAAGACTCTCCATGTTTTGCCTCAAATGAATAAAATTTTGCTTCATTTTCTCCTAAATTCTCATAAATTGCCCATGAGATCTTATGATCTGGAATATGGAGCGAAGATTCAAAGCTCCTATGTGTATCGTCATGAGTGATTAATTGGTGTGCATGGGCTTGATTAAATGAAACAAGGGTAAAAATAGAAAATACAATCAAGAGGAATATTTTTTTGCCATATTTGCTAATCAAATCCGTTTGTATATGTTATGAAATTCATGATACACTGTATTTGCCGTGGTTTGTATATGCGCAATCTCAGTTACAGTTTTTCCACCTTGGGCAATCTCGCGCATAATAGTCATACACTTGAGAGTATTGGTCGGATCAGATTTTTCTCTTCCAGTCCAGACCTCGAAACACTCTTCGAAATCTAAACAAAATTTTAAAATAATTATTTCCCATTCAGGAGAATTTGTAGGAATTTTCAAGGCATCTGCTAGCTCTCTAAATTCATTTTTTCTTTGTCGTAATACTAATTCTAGAGTTTCCTTTGTTTTTTTTGGTTCAAATCCTTGAATCAGTGATATCCTACTCATTTTTAGTTTTTCACCATGGAATACTGTAATTGATTGTGGTATTTAATCTAGTGATAAAGAAGTATCCTAGTGCCAAAATTTAATTCTCGTTATTACAAACCTACCAAACCAATTAAAATGATAATTTAATTACCACTAGAAATTATTTGTGTGATTAAATAAATATTAAAACTACAATACTAATTCATGAGTCTAATTTCTATATCCATATGCAATAATTGTAACAAAGAATATGTAGATTGGCTCTGTGATTTTTGCTATACAAAGTCGATACTTTTTCAAACCAAAGGATAAATCATGCAAAGAATTCTAAGAAAAAAAATGGATGATTCCTTTTTGAATTCAAAAATTCCAATAAGGATATCTTGTTTAAAGAATAATGGTGTGCCTATAGTAGTCTCTCTTTGGTATGTGAATATGGATGATAAGATTTATTGTGCAACTCAAAAAACTGCCAAGATTTTAAAATATCTTGAAAAAAATCCTGTTTGTGGATTTGAAATAGCTGGGGATTCCCCACCTTATATTGGAATAAGAGGCGAGGGAACAATTAAAATTTTAAATGATAAAGGAGAGAGTGTTCTTTTTGCATTAATAGATAAATATCTTGGAAAAAAAGAAACTCGCCTTTCTAAATTCTTGAAAAAAAAATCAAAAACAGAGGTTGCCATAGAAATTGAGCCTAAGAGTGTTCATAATTATGACTATTCCGTTCGTATGAAAGGTGTATAATAATTTGACTAAAGATGAAGGATGTCCTACATGTGGTTCTAATGATATTGGAAATTTAGAAGTAAAGAAAAATCTTGATAAAACACCAATATGGAAAAAACAGTGTTACAACTGCAAAAAGTTATGGCACTCACATTCTCAAAATTAAATTTTTGATATAAATGATTTTTAAAGGGTCTGATTAGATGAGAATTTGGGATTTTTCTCCAAACAGATTATGCAGGCAACATTTGCTAGGTGAACATCGTGAACTTCATGCCATGTGGATAATAATAACGGAAAATAAAAAAGGGTATTCCCATCATCCTGAAACACTTCGATGGCGTGGAAAGCTAAAGGCAATGTACATCAGACATGAAAAATTAGTTAATGAAATGATTAGGAGGGGATATGTTCACAAAAGTCCTCTTGATAAAAGAAAAGCCACAGGTAAAGCAAAACAAGATATTTTTGTTGATAACCCTTCAAAACAAATACGGATCATAAAAGAAAAAGGCTGCACATGTAAAGTTTGAAATTTATTTAATGAAATAATCTATCTTTTAGTCGTTCATCTAATTCAAATATAAAAAATAATTTTCAATTATTGTAATTTTCACTTATCTATGAATTGTTTATCAAAATGTTCTAGAATCCATTAATTATTAGCACTAGATTGAAAAATCCTCACAACGTTATATGTTTTAAAAACTAATTTAAAGTGAAACAAAATGCAACAAACAACAATAAAAAAAACACCAGCATTAAAGTTTATAGCTATTATGGCCATAGCAACTTCAGTAATACTGGTCTTTACAATAACTCCTTGGAACATTGTTCCAACTCTAGTTACTGAAGATGTATCTGTCATTGCTATAACTGACTATGGTTGTGTTGGAGAATCTAGCATGGGAATTTCTGTTGTTGTTTCTTACTGTGATGCAAGTGTTGGAGATGTAATTTCTGCAACATTTTACGTACCGGCCATGAAACTAAACGGATACTATGATAGAATTGAGGATAAACTAACAACAGTTATTCCTTAAATTTTTTTTAATATTAATATTTTCTAAAAAAACATGAATTCTAGTATTTCACCTATACTAGTCATGAAGAAAAGATAATTAGCACTAGAATTCAATTTTATCACTAGATTATATACCAAAAAAACCATCACAAAGATATGAAAGCAGAAACAGAACCAATGAGCGGAAAAAAACTCTTTGGGATAATAGCAGTTGTTATGGTGGGAGCCGTAGCTGCTGGCCTTGTACTCTTTACAAATTTTTTGTAAGAGTAATCCCCCTTTTTTATCCCTAAAGCAATCTTTTGACACCTATTGGCGTCCATTTTAACCCTAATTTGGTGAATGAATGCCTAGAGGGTCACTTTTTTTTGAAAGTTGACAAACTTGGAAATATCTCAAAGATTTGAAAAAGATTTTTGTTTATTTTTGATGATACTTTCAAGTCTATGAAGTAATACCTTGGTGTCGATATCTGGATCGGCAAATACCAGAAGAAGGTAACTGCAAATATTCATTGTAATAATTGATACATTTGCTCTTTGTATTATGGAATTTTTGAATTCCCCTAATGAACCATCAAAATCATTTCTAAAACTAGATTCTAATGCAAACCTCATGTACATGAGCCGTCTTTTTTCATTACTCTCATATGGATCAATACCTTCTTTGAATCCTCCTACATACAAATTTCCATAATTGCTAATTAATCCTGCAAATCTAACATTTTTTAATTCTAATATTGTATTGCATAAATTCTACATCGAGAGATGAACTTTATCTTGATGAACCAAAACCATGTTTTAATTATATATTTTTGAAATATAAAGAATATTCTAAAAATAAACTAGTGGTAATTGAACTTTGATCTATTCCATGTTTATATGATTTAAACACGTAATAAAATTATGAGTTTCAGGGAGTGTATTCATTGTGGTAGGGAATATGAAGACTTGTTTAACAGGCGAGTATGTTCTGATGAATGTTCGTCAGAAATTTCATGGTAATTATTAATCTAAAATAAATTAATTTCTCCCTGATTACGACCAAAACATTGTCAAAAATACTTGTTGAATCCTTGTTAGTCACAAAACATATTCTCAAAGATTATGGTTTAGGACTTGTCGGTGCTGGAGTATATATGGTAAAGACGAGCAAATAGAGAATAATTTTCTTTTAGAATTTGAAAATATGCTTTTTGGAAATCTACAATATCTTTAAGTTCACACAATATTTAAAATATTATGGGATTTTTAGATAAATTCAAAAAAGCCAAAGAGAATTCAACTGATTCTGAAAATAAGGCATCTGAGCAAGAAGAGATGAGAGAAGAACAACATGAGCTTGATCTTAAGGAAAACTATGAAGCAGATGAAAAGTATGATGAATCTAAAGACTAGATTCTAAACCCCTTGATTTTCTTACTATGCTTTTCTGAAAGAATCTTCTGCCCAATTTTGTTGACCTTTTTCTTTCTCATAGATCTTTGTTCCCCTACTTCCAACTTTGAATATCGATTTGATTCTTTATAATAAACTAAAACAAAATTCATCATTGATAGTAAAATCTCAAAAACATGTCTGAAATTGAATTAAAGATTGAGGAGATGCCTCAAGCATATGTCGGCAAAGGAGTAGCTGTTGTAGATCCTAAAATAATTGATGAGAATAATTGGCAGGCAGGACAAATTCTAGAGCTAACCTCAAATAAAAAAAGCCATGTAAAACTATGGTCTGGATTTCCAGAAGACTATGGCAGTGGAGTTATCCGCATAGATGGTCTTACTAGATACAACATTGGAGCAAGTATTGGTGAGAGTCTATCTATCAAGGCAGTAACAGGAGTTGCTGCACAAGAAATTGTATTATCACCAATTGAGAAAATCCATGCTGAAGGACTACACGAGTACATGTCCTCTCTTTATCAAAATCATGTCTTTACGGTGGGTGATACCGTAGTAGTCAATACCCAAATGGGAAGTAAAATTCAACTAGTTGTTAGTAGTACTAAACCCTCAAAACCAGTTTTTGTAACAGATGATACCATATTCAAGCTGGGCAATGTTACAAAATTAGATGATCCCTCCATACCAAGGGTAACCTACGATGAATTGGGAGGATTGAAAAAAGAAATTCAAAAGATACGAGAAATGGTAGAATTACCAATGAGACATCCTGAATTATTTGAAAAAATTGGAATAGAATCCCCCAAAGGTGTTTTATTGTATGGTCCACCAGGTACTGGAAAGACTTTGTTAGCAAAGGCAGTTGCAGGTGAAACCAATTCTCACTTTACATCCCTTAGCGGTCCTGAAATTATGGCAAAGCATTATGGGGAAAGTGAAGAAAAGTTACGAGATATTTTCAAACAAGCAGAAGAAAATTCTCCCAGCATAATTTTCATAGATGAAATTGATTCAATTGCACCTAAAAGAGAAGAGGTTTCAGGAGAGTTGGAAAAAAGACTAGTCTCTCAACTATTGACGTTAATGGATGGTATGAAGAGCAGAGGCAAAGTAATAGTTATTGCAGCTACTAACAGACCCGATTCAATTGATCCTGCACTTAGAAGACCAGGTAGATTTGATAGAGAAATTGAAATTGGAATTCCAGATGACGAAGGAAGATTAGAAATTCTAAACATCCACACACGAGGAATGCCACTTGATAAAAAAGTGGACCTAAAACAAATATCTAAAACAACTCATGGGTTTGTCGGCGCAGACTTGGAAGTACTCTGTAAAGAGGCTGCAATGAGATCCCTTAGACGAATTTTACCTGAAATTAATCTCCAAGAAGAAAAAGTTTCAAATGAAATTCTACAAAAAATCAAAATAACCAGTAGTGATTTTGCAGAGGCATTAAAAGAAGTAAGACCATCAGCACTCAGAGAGGTTCTAGTCCAGACCCCTAATGTCAGCTGGGATGATGTGGGAGGTCTTGATTCATTAAAAGAAACATTGCGTGAGGCAATAGAGTGGCCATTAAAATACAAAGATGCATTTGAATACGCACATATCAGACCCCCTAAAGGAATATTGCTTTATGGACCACCAGGTACTGGAAAGACTTTGATTGCAAAAGCAGTTGCTACAACTACTGAATCAAATTTTATCAGCATAAAGGGTCCAGAGTTATTATCAAAATGGGTTGGGGAATCGGAAAAAGGAGTGCGCGAGATTTTCAGAAAGGCTCGTCAGGCAGCACCATGCATAATCTTCTTTGATGAGGTAGATGCACTTGTTCCCAAAAGAGGAAGTGGTGATTCTGGCTCACATGTTACAGAAAGTGTAGTATCCCAGATTCTTACTGAAATTGATGGACTAGAAGAATTGCATAATGTCTTGATAATTGGTGCTACAAATAGATTGGATATTGTGGATCCTGCGCTTCTACGACCTGGCAGATTTGATAGGATTATCGAAGTACCAAATCCAGATGCACATGGTATTGAAATGATATTTAAGATTCACACCAAACAAAAACCACTTGCAGATGATGTTAATCTGAAAAAACTAGTAGAAATGGCAAAAGGGTTTAGCGGAGCTGAGATTGAAGAGGTTTGTAATCGTGCAGCACTTTTAGGAGTTAAGAGATTTGTTGAAAACAAAGAAAAATCTGTCAAGTCAATTAAAATAACTCAAAAAGATTTGGAGCACTCAATTGAGGAAATAAAGAAAACGAAACCGTTATCTTAAATCCCACTAGGTATTTGTGGTGAAACCATTTTTATTTAATTCATAAATGAATTATAAGTAAAGTTTTTTTTGAAATTGTTTTTTGGGAAGGATGAGAAATTAAATTATTGATGAACATATTTCCCATCAAACTTTGAAACCAAAACTGATAATTGATTTTGGGGTTTAACTATGGAATAACAAAGGAGATGTGTTGAAAGTACAATTATTGGGTGTTTTCTTATTTTTGGTATTAGCGTCAGGCATAGTTGTTCCTGCATATGCTCAGTCCGTTCATCGAATCAATATTCCGACTGGTTCGGCTGATCCTAATGCCCCATTTCATTGGCAAACCGTAAAAGGTGGAGACACTAGCGGAAATATTCAGATTGTCGTAAATGATTCTATTGAATGGAAAAATGGTGATACTGTAGGGCATACAGTGACATCTGGAGCACCAGATACAGGACCTGATGGAAAATTTGATAGTGGAACTTTAGGACCAGGCAAAACATTTACGTTTCAATTTTCGAAAATCGGTAAATATCCATTTTATTGTACAATTCACCCTTGGAGATTAGGACTTGTTACTGTAACCTCTGGATTATCTGTATTACCAAAAGTTGGCTCTGATATTGGTGATGGCATGACAAC
>DATKYM010000034.1:0-43165 GCA_035528495.1 Nitrosopumilaceae archaeon | reverse complement strand
ACGCCAGGTAAGGGATTCGAGCCCCTGCACGCTTGCGCGTAGCCGTTTTCGAGACGGCCGCCGTACCACTTGGCTAACCTGGCATTTTTCTTAAAATTTTCACCATAATAAAGAAAACAGTTGTGTGTAAGATTAGAAACTCCAAGGCAACTAGAATGAAAATTTAATTGATATCCATCAACTCGTCTTGAAATTTTTTTTTAATTTGCTCCTTTGTGTTTATCCACTCTTGTTCTGAGACATTATCTGAAAAAATAGATTTAAAATCCACCTTGGGATCTTTAATTTTTTTAAAAGATTTCAAAATTTCTTGTTGTTCTGTAGGTTTTAGCGGAAAATAGGTGGTGATTTTTAAGATATTTCCATTATTGTCTCCTTTAAGATCGTAAATTTTCTCTTGAAGTTCAGGTGATATCTCTAGTTCCTTCAAGATGGCACCTTTTTGCTTTTTACAAAGTGGATTACAACTAGGATAATACCCACTGCTATCCAGCCAATAGCATATCCTGTCAAATCCTCCAGATTACTAAGACTTTCTTGTACTCCCAGGTTCAAAGCAAGGCTAATGATTCCGCCAATAATGAAGCTTATTCCTGCCCAAAAAAACCAAGTCTTCATGTGTTTAGGAAATTAATTGCACATATTGATTTTGCTTTATACTTTGGAAAAGATAAATACAAAACAGCAAAAAAAAATATAAATCACAATGGGATTAAATCTAAAGTCACTTGTAATTCGAGAGAAAACAAAGTTAGAATCATTTTCAAACAAGGTGATCGCAATTGATGCATATAATGCAATTTACCAATTTTTAGCAAGCATTAGAGGTCCGGATGGAATGCAATTGACTGATTCTGAAGGCAGGATAACTAGTCATCTTAGTGGTTTACTTTATAGAAATATCAATTTTTTATCTTTAGGGATAAAACCAGTGTGGGTTTTTGATGGAAAGCCACCCTCGTTAAAAACAGCAGAGATTGAGAGGAGAAGACAAATCAAAAAGGATGCTACAGTGAAATACGAAAAAGCACTTGCCGCAGGAGATATGGAGGATGTAAGAAAATATGCCCAGCAGACAACTAGCATGAAAGATGGGATGGTAAAAGAATCAAAACAGCTTTTGGGACACTTTGGGATTCCCTATATCGAGGCACCATCAGAGGGTGAGGCCACAGCAGCGCACTTGACAAACACAGGACAAGCATATGCATCTGCCAGTCAGGACTTTGATTCTATTTTACTTGGTGCAAAAAGATTGGTTAGGAATTTTACAAATAGCGGAAGGCGAAAGATTCCAAATAGGAATACCTACATTGAGATAGAACCTGAAATCATAGAGAGCGTAAAAACACTAGAGGCGCTTCAAGTTACAAAAGAGCAGCTAGTTGATATTGGAATTTTAATTGGAACTGACTTTAATCCAGATGGGTTTGAGCGAGTCGGTCCCAAGACTGCATTAAAAATGATAAAACAATATTCAAGACTAGAAGACATTCCACAAATTCAAGAGCAATTAGAAAAAATTGACTATCCACAAATTAGAGAGATTTTTCTGCATCCACAGGTAGCTGATGTAGATGAGATTATTTTTGAGCCAGTAGATTATGAGGGAATTGCAAACTATTTAGTTAAAGAGAGAAGTTTTTCAGAAGATAGAATTCAATCTTCCTTGAATAGACTCAAAAAAGCAATAGAGAAAAAAAGTCATAATTTAGACCAGTGGTTCTGAGATGGTTTTAGAAGTTTTTTGTTTTTAAATTTGATTTTTAAAATCAGATTATTTTTTGAGGAGATTGAAACCGAGAAAAATTTTAGACTGGTGGCGAAGGGGTTACATCCAAACAAACTACATACCCATTAAATGCTAAATTATTTGGTCCAGGATTGTGTATTGTTACAATCCATGATGTTGGTGGAGGGGTATTTAATGGACTTGCAAAACTACGAAGAACATACCTGGGTTGATCATTCAAAGTTGTAAAAAATCCACCACCAGTTGCTATGTCCCCTGCCAAGCAAGAAGGTTGAGCAGTATCTGTTGCTCCTGAACTAATAAAGACGGTGGATGTTATAATTTCATAAGTTTTAATTGAATTTAGGCTGACGGCATCTGTAGGATTGGTAGGATCAGCAAGGTTTGATATTTTCCCATTTGTCATATCCAAATTTCCAATAACGTCGACATTTCCCCCCAAGGTAATTGTAGGTAAAGATATTCCAGCATATGCGGTTCCAATCCCAGCTACAAATACAATCAAAATAAGAACAATTACACTGGTCCTAGTATAAGATCTGCTCATTATCTTTTTAAAAAATACTTCTTACTTAAGTCTTTTTTAAACCAATAAAATAATAATGTTTTTTATATTTCCAACAAGTCAAATTCAAAAACAATCAGCTTGAATTTAATAATCAAATCAGTGGCTATGATAATTTTTTTGAATTTTTATGTTTCAGAGTTTGACTTATGTTAGTGAACCGTAACAGATTCACTCGAGAGGGTATTGAACTAAAGTAGCAAATTACCTCATGAGAATTTAATCAGGTCCATCTAATGGGTAGTTTTGCACCAAGTCTTGGTAGATTCAAATCTTTGGGGCGTTAAACTGATTTCGTAAATCCCCTCATGGGATTTGAAATTATTTTTAAGAACAAAAGTGAATGAAAGGAATAATAACCATTTCTTAATTAGAGGAACCACTAATGCAAGATAAAATTATTCAACAGTATGCAGAAGACATTAAAGCAATTTCTTCCGTTATAGAAACTTACATCGAAGGTGGCAAAAAAGGTGATGCATCTATTATGAAACAGGTATTTAGAGAAAATGCCACTATGCATGGATATTTTGATGGGGATCTTCTTGCAGTACCAATTCAAGTTCTATATGATTTTGTTGCAGAAAATCCTGACTCGCCTGAACTTCATGTGGAAAACATAAGCATTGATGTTGTTAATACTATTGCAACTGCCAAAATTGAAACTACAAAATGGCTTGATCATCATTTTACAGATCAATTTACTTTATTCAAAGAAGATGGAAAATGGTTAATTGTATCCAAAGTCTTTCATGCCCATTAGATGAACATAGCATACCATCCGATTCAAACTTCCTAATAATGTCAAATTCTGAAATATTTAGGTTGAATATCTAAACCAAAACAGTGGTTCTGAGATAGTTCTAGAAGTTTTTTGGGTTTATCCTCTCAGAGTTTGACTAATTCTAATTCAAAAAAGGTGCAGCAGCATTATAGAATCCAATTCCAATAATTGAAAGACCAACAAGAAGTGATGCCAATCCTATCACCATAAAAATAAGACCGCCTTTTGTGGCACTGTGGTCATTTTCGTCCTTTCGTCTATGAGAAAATACTGAATCCAAAATTGCAGATATTAAAAATGGAAATATCATGGCAAGATTTATCATATTTATCCAATACGGACCAGAAGCTCTTTCTTTAAATGAAAAACTCTCAAAAAATTGTCCATCTTTTTCTTCCAAATATTTAAAATTCGCTCCCCAATCATTTAGAACATTAAGTTTTTCAATTTTTTCATTTCCTTCAATTACCAGTTCTGCACATCTTTTTATCAATTCTTCTTTTACATCATCACCTACGATATCTAATGGTTCATCACCTTCACCTCTAAATATTCCGCGTTCATTTTCTTGAGGCATGTTTGATTCAGAGAATTTATTTCTTAAATTATCTTTAAAATTATTATACTCATCATTGTCGCCCTCTTCTAATTCAAATATTGCTGTATGAAGATCTTTACATTCTATAAGAAGAAGATTAGTTGTTTTTATGTCGTTTTTTAACTCATACCACTTGCTGAAAAATTCTGAAGTTTCTGATTCGACAAATGGAGAGCTAACAGAGGAAAATGTCAATAAAACTAATAATCCAATAATTATAGTAGCATCCGTAATCAAAATATCAGAATTTGTTAACGACATGTAAATAATTAAAAAAAGTTACGTATTATACTTTTTTTTTAAATTAATTTAGATTTAATAATAATCAGGATATTTATGGATCAATGAAAATAGGAATTAAATTTTTTTCTGTTTTCTTTGTTTTGTTTTTGTTTACCTTAACCATTCCAAGTTCACATAGCCAGTCCGAAATTCCAGAGTGGATAAAAAATAATGCCGGGTGGTGGTCAAATGGGGACATACCAGATTCAGCCTTTGTTGATGGAATTCAATTTTTGATCAAGGAGGGAATCATGAAAATTCCCCCAACCAATCAAGGAACTAGTTCATCTGAAAATGGAATTCCTGAATGGATAAAAAATAATGCAGGGTGGTGGTCAAATGGGGACATACCAGATTCAGCCTTTGTTGATGGAATTCAATTTTTGATCAAGGAGGGAATAATGTCAATTGGTGAAACTACATCTGGTGAAACTACATCTGGTGAAACTAAGGATTATACAATTCTAGTATACATGGTTGGAAATAATCTAGAAAGAAACCCCAATCCCAAAGAGGTAGATCTTCTCGGCACTCTGGATATTAGTGAAATGGTTGCAGGTCAACCTTCAGATTCATTAAATATTATTTTAGCAACAGGTGGCTCTGAGCAGGCAACTCCAAAAGAAGATGCAAAGCGTAAAATCGATTTTGAAAAGATTAGATATTTACAAGTAACAAAGAAGGGGGTTCAAGAAATCAAAGAGGTAGGAGAAACTAGCATGGGAAAGGATACAAGTTTATCTGAATTTATTAAATGGGCCACAAAAAATTTTCCTGCTGAAAAATACGCTTTAATATTTTGGGGGCATGGTCATGCAACAGATGGTTTTGGTGATGACAATGTGCACCGGCCTGATAAGCTGAAATTAAAAGAGCTGAAAAGTGGTTTAGAAAAGGCAACAGAGAGGTCTAAAGTAAATTTTGAGTTAATTGGATTTGACTCTTGTCTAATGGCCACAATCGAGGTTGCAGATATTGTAAGTGATTACGGGAATTACATGGTAGCATCTGAAGAACTAGAAGTAGGCTTTGGCTGGGATTATGAAACAATCATCAAAAATTTAAACCAAAATCCTAAACAAAATGGTGCTGAAATAGGAAAAGTTATTGTAGATTCATTCATGGAAGATGTAGAGAATCTAAGTTCAAAGGATGACTCTAATGTACATTTATTCTCCACTTTATCTGTAGTTGATCTTAAAAAAATTGGTTCTTTGAAGGAGTCTATTAGTCAACTAGGGAATGAAATAGAAGGGTTTAACGACAAAGAGGTTTCTGATTTACAACAAGCCCTAAACAAAGCAGAGAGATATGGCCAACGAGGAGGAAAGGATTCTGGTCAAATTGACATTAGAGGATTTTCTAAAATTGTAGGAGAAAAACTTCCAGCCTACAAAGGCACAACAGATACAATAATTTCAAACCTAGATTCTTCAATAGTTTATAGTAAAGCTGGAAAATCCCATCCCAATTCTCATGGTCTTTCCTTCAAGTTTGAAAGAACTGGACAGGTAGATTCCACTGATTATGATTTTGGTCCAACAAGAGGAATGGTCGGATTTTATTCTACTCATTTAGACCAAGATAAAATTTCGCCCGAATTACAAGATCTGAATTTCCAAAACAACATGATTACTGGAACCTTTACGGGAGATGATATTTACGAAATTAATTTTTATTTTACTGATGAGATTGATGATGAAGGAATTTTAGAAATATTTTCAAGTGTTGAATATGATGCGGAGGATTTTCCAGACAGGAATATTGAATTTGCTTGGGAGGGTAAGGAGCCATCTTTATGTAATTCCAAATTCTGTTATCCAATAAATCCCGAATGGGAATGGGGAGAGTCAAATGACATGGCATATCTTCCAGTTATCGTATATACGGAATTAAATAAAAATGGATTAAGAGGAGATTTAATTTATGACATTACAGACAAACCCAACCCAACCTTCATAGGGTTTTGGCCTGTAGGTGATGACGAGACCGTATTCCAGAAAAACATTCTTCCGTTATTGGAAGGAGACATTGTTCAAATTATTGCAACACTGGAACATTGGGAAAGTGGAAGTGATTATTATGAACCGGCTGAAAGATTGGAAGTTGACTCTGAATTTGGATTTTCCTGGAAAGTCTATGATTGGGGACTTCTTGATGTTTGGATAGAGATTTGTGATTTTAGTGATAACTGTGATTGGAGTGAAAAACCATTTCAAATTAATCCCCTAGATGTAGCAGTTGTAGATATCAAGGACATTATTCCGAGAATTCAAAATGATCCTCTGAATCAGGATTACGAGTGGGTCGGAGATTATGAACTTGAATTTGCTTATGATTATGATGATTATGAGGATTATGAGTATGATGAGGATTATGAGTATGATTATGGCGAGTATTATGATGAATATTATGATAAATATTATGATGAATATTATGAATTTGAATACCTCGACGAAGTTGAGGAATGCTGGTATGATGATGAAGACTATGTTGTTTGTGAGTTTGGAGGATGTGGATTAGATTATGAGGGGTATGAAGTGTGTCATGGAGAATACTATGGATAAAAAATTTAGAGAGTCATAGATCAAAAATCTAAGCCCAATCAGCGGTTCTAGTAATTATCTAACCATTATGGGTATTAGATTAATTTGATCTTGTCAATAAACAAGATATTTTATTCACATCAATGATCTTTTCAATTATCAGCTGTATGTATCGCCACAACTTGGACAAACATTTTTTCCGCCTGGAATGATTGTTTCGCATACGTTACATTTTCTATTTTGTTCGGAGTCGATTGCTGCTGATTTATTGTTTTTTTGAAAATCCTTAATTTGATGTAACGATGTAGGGTCTTCTTCCTTTTCAAAATCTGATCTTATCTTTCTTTTTTTCTTTATTATCGGCAATATCACAAATACTAATCCAACTACTATTGGCAGAAAAATTAATGAAAAACCTATACCACTACGGGTAATTGCATTGAATCCAGAAACGCTTACAGCCCAAAACATTACACCAATTCCGATAACTACCAAGATAATTCCAATAAATACTAAAATTTTCCCTTTTCTTTCTAATTTTTGCATACATTGCATTTTTTTTGGTTGTCAATTAAATGTTTTAGCTTTTTTTTCTAAATCGTCTGGGTACTCCAAATCTAGATCTTGAAGTATTCTTTTTAATTTCACTTCTTTTTTTAAGAGCAACCTTGTTTTCAGGTTGTAATTTTAAAATTTGATCATAACAAGTAATAGCTCCATGTGGATCCTCTAGCGATATTAAAGAGCCTGCCTTAAGAAACAATACGACAATATCACCATGAGACGTTTCCAAAACTTTGTCAAAATAAAAAACTGCAGCTTTGTGCCTATTCAATGCTCCAAGGGATCTTCCTTTGAATCTTATCGCATCAATAAATCCAGGTTTTAATATGATGACTTCATCAAATGTTTTTGCAGCATCTTCATATTTTTTATCCATAAACAATGAGACACCTAATTCATAAATTTCGTGAGCGTTTTGTGGTGATTCTTTAATATTTGAGACAGTGTCAGATATGGATTCAACTGTGGGTCGCAATGTAGTTTTTTGAGTATCCTTCGTTGGGGGCTGGATAAACAAAGATGGAGGATCATTAGATAATTTAAAAAGATATTCAGAATCCTGAATTATTTCTGCTCTGTGTTTTTGCAGAGTTCTACAAAACGCTTCAAGTTTGTCTTCACTTAATTGATCAACGTGTTTGAATATTTTTAAAATATGTGTTGTTTTCTCCACATTAGATAAATTAGATTTTTCATATAATTTTATAAAAATTATTCCCACCACAGGGATTGTTTTTATTGCTTCTTCTGAAAACTCGTCGATTTCAGGATGTTTTTCAATCTCTATAATTGCACTATTGAATCTGTTTTTTACATCAGTCCAAATTCCAAGATTTGCATTTTCTTGATTTTTAGTGGCTTCATCATCTGATTTTTTATTTTTATTTGTTAAGGATAATTCAGGATAATATGCAAGTGAAATCCTTCCAGAGATTGACATGTTTCTTACGGGAGTTTGAATGGAAGGAGTTTGCAGATTTGCTAATTGTGTATAGACATACTCGTCTAATTTTTCAGGAGTGACATATCCATCTTTGTCTACTGCATCTTTTTTGCCTTTGAGACCCTCGACGATAAAATAAGTAAAGGCACTCATTTTTTTATCAGGCATATTGTATGATCTTCTCTGAGATAATGATGAGGCCAAGATGCATTTTCCTTTACTGTCCTTGAATTGTTTACTTAGTGCTTCTCTTCCTAATTTTTCAGCTTCTACTTCTATTTGACCTCCCTTCCCAGTTAGTCCAGGAACTGCAGCTCCGCTAAAACAACAATCCAATAGAGATATTGTCTTTAATGATAAACTCCTATCCATCTGCTGAGTAAGTAAATTAAACTCTACACCATGTTCTTCTGGAATGTTTGGATTTGTATCAGTTGATGCAAAGTATCTTCCCTCATATCCATCTAAAACACCATGACCTGAAAAATAAAACAATAAAGTATCTGAAGTTTTTACACTATCATCCCTGAAAAAATCAATTATTGCATTGCGCAGTTCTGAGCCACTTGCTTTGCCTATAATTTTTCTTTTGTCTGGAATTTCATATCCAAGGTCTGTTAGAGTTTTGTAAATTGCCTCGCCATCATTTTTGCAAAACTCTAATGTTTCAAGACCGTCATAATCACTAAGACTGATAATTAGAGCTTTTTTGGCAGGTTCTGGAGAGTCCACAGGCCTTTTAATGGATACATGTATTTTAATTAATTTTTTTTTTCATATCCATGATATCTAAATTTCCTTTCGATGCATGTATAATCCATAACAAAGAAAAACTGTACCTGCAAGCCATACACCTGTTACAGGATCCTGTCGAACATATCCACCAAATAATTCATTGATGTAATAGTAAAGATCAGCTACCGTGTTCAACAAAATACCTAATAGTAAAAGACCCCACGCAGGACCTAAAACAGTTGTTCTAAATATCTGAGCTGCAACAATAGCAGAAGCAAATATCACCGATGTTGCAAATACAAACACCAATCCTGTGAAAAATTCAATGTAAAATTGAGAGTCATAGTTGGGATATGCAGAAATTTGAATAGTTGCTAGTCCACCATCGGCACTAACTTGTAAAAGACCCAAAAATGCATAGATGAATGTAAAAACAATTGGAATTGCAATAAGAATTAGTCTTTGAGATTTTGAAGTTGATCGTTTAAAATGATGATAGTTTTTTCGTATATGATAAATTACAAATGGATAGTATGCCAAGAAAAAAACATCAGGAAGAGCGACATACGGATTCTCTACATGATACCAAATTTCATAAAACCACCAAAGATTCCAACCCATACTATAACACAGAAATCCTAAAGCAAGAGCAAGATAAGATTTGCCGAAAACCTTAGAGCCCCAATATCGTTTTGCAATAAAAAATGCAAAAATGGTAACTGATGCAAAACCAAGCGAAGTCATAAATTCATAGAAATCAAGTGAGTCCTCATCATCTGGCTCTATGGAATTTCCTATAATGAAAACTAGAATTCCGATTGTAATGGCAGCTAAAACATAATAATTAATTCCCTTTCCGGGTTTGATGTTCTCCTCAATCTCCCCTGACACGGTGTTTTTTTAAATTGCATACTATTAACTTTGATCCGTCTTTTCCAAATTAAAAGATATTTTGAAGGGTCTAAAAATTACATTTTCATATTTTCCGTAAATCATATTTTGGTCAATTTTAAATAGTTCCAATCAGATTAATTCACGTTGAAGGTTTCTCCTCATGGATTTGGTTTTACTACAAAAGAATCATCTTTTAGGCCCATAATTTATGATGAATTTAGAAAAAAGATAATCAAGGGAATAAAAGAAAATCAAACAAGTAATCTTCAAGGCAAATCTAGTCCTCCAAGAAAACTTACTTCTGACCCCTCTATTCCAGAAGAAGCAGGATGGACTTTTCTTATAAACTCAAAGCATCTGCTGCGAAACCAGATAATTGATGCAATCCAACCATTAGCAATGCATCGAGAGATGGATAGAACTCGTGAACCGTTTTTTTATGATGCGCAACCTGAGCAGTTTTGGACAAGATGGATAAGTGATTATCGAATGCAAAGTAGAGGACAGTTCAGAGAACCTCCAAAATATATCCTAATTATCGGTGATCCTCAAAGTATCCCATTAGGGCTACAAGCTAAATTAAGTATTGTTGCCTTTGTTGGACGACTTGATTTTGATGATGTAAATGAAATAAGAGAATATGCAGAGAAGATTATACGAATTGAAAACAGCGATACGGGTTTTGTTAATAGAGAAGCCACATTTTTTACAACAGACCAAGGCATCAATAGTTCTGGTTGTTATGATCCTACTCATTTCAGTCGATTTGACGTTGAAAAAGAACTAATCCCCAATGTAGATTCATTGGCATCAAAATTTGAATTGCCAAATAAATTCTCTACAAATAAATTAACAGAGACAGACGCTACTAAAAATGAATTACAACATTCCATAAAAGACTCTACTCCAGGATTAGTTTTAACTTCTAGTTGGGGAATGTGTGCTCCAGGGGAAAATATGGCCTTGCAAAAAGAGTTTGGGGGAGCTATTTGTTGTCAGGGTAATCCTGACAATATCCCATACAAAGATTTACTATTTACAGCTGCTGATGTTTTACCTGACCCATTTTTAGAAGGAGGTGTGTTTATTCAACAGTCCAGTTTTAGTTATGGTACCCCCGCCTCAAGTGAACTCCATAATTGGATTAGTAAAGAGGATAATTGGCAAATGCCTAGGCAAATAGCTCCAACTTCATTTGTATCTGCTCTACCAAAAAAATTAATATTCCATCCTAAAGGACCTATTGCTTTTATTGGTCATTTGGATGAAATGTTGTCATATACAATTGCAGAAGATGAAGATTTTCAAATGGATGATCGTCCAGCTAGGATGGATTCGCTGTCCTTTGCAGTTGAAAACATTTTACGTGGAACACCAATTGGATATGCCTTTAAAAAAATGAAAGAAGAGTTTAGTCTGTTAAATGATTCCATCGTTGATGTAGGTGCTTTTCTGGTAAATGAGCTTGGCAAAGGTAAAGACATTGAAGAGTCCAAACAAAAACAATTTTCAGATTTAATGTTGCAACGACACAAAACAAAAAACTATATGATTTTTGGAGACCCTGCAGTGAGAATTAAACAATGGGCATAGAATATAAAATTCATCCATCTATAGGAGTGGCTCGTCTTGGAAACAGTTCTGAGTTTTATTTATCGCCAATAAAAATTGGTGGCAGACCAATAGAATGTGAAAACCAATACGGAGATGAAGCCTATGAACAAGAAGAAATAAAATATGTACGTCGATTCAAAGACAAACAAAAAAGAGTAAAAAAACAAGCTGCAAAATTTAAGATTTTCAAACATGACTCCTCCAAAACACAACCAGAAGAAATTGATCTTTCAGATAAAACTCTAGTAAAAAATGTAAAATGGACAGTCCATCTAGCCAACAAAAAGGCTTCTTGGTTCCATTTTACAGAGTTTAAGGGGGATTTGATGTTAGGGGAGCATAATACATATGAAAACAGACCCGACAGAAAAGATGCAGATAAACGGAATCAAGGAATTGATGAAAAAAACAGGAAACACCTCATAGTCGATTATGGACCTCGTTATGTAGATTCACCAAAAATGCGATTACAATTTATGAATGATCAAAACATACCTCATGACTATCCATTCTCTGCACCTTGGCACCAGCGGGATCATAGTCCAATATATGGCAAACGAGTAGATTTTCTAGGAGAGATTATTTCAGATTCAAAGAATAACTTGATTGTTTTGGGAGGTCATGGGAACTCTGGCGGGGATGAGCTTTTCAGTACTTTTGCAGGTGGTGAAACTTGGTACGATGATATTTCAGATGGTCCTGTAACTTGCGAGATTACATTTTCAGATGACTCTACAATAATCCTTGATGCGTGGATAATTGTCGGCCCACCCAAATTTGCCCCAGAACTTGTGAACATTACAACTCTTGATGATGTCATGCTTGATATGGCAGTACAACATTTTGATGCAGCCCCGGAAATCTATACCAAAGAGAATGGATGGAATCCAAACTATGAGGTAAGTTTTGAGCGAGATATCGAGCCAATCATCAAAAGCATTGGAGGTTATAGATGGGTAGCAAATGTTCCTTCAATGATGGATTTTTGTATGCCATCATTTGATTTACGAGACAACTCTGAAAAAAACCTGGCAAATCGTAAAAACTACTTTGAGTATTTTAGAAAATCTGGGGAAAAGTATTGGGGTGTTGGCGGACAATCAGAGCAATTATTTTCAAACGACGATTATCTAGAAGGAATTCCACTAATGCCACTAAATGCAGGATCTAATGCTGTTAGCAATAGTGTGCCAGACAAGTTTGTTGAATTATCAAGAACCCAACACTATTTTTTAGAACAGTGGTCAAAAGGAAAGTTTACAATTGATAAATCTGATGATATTCTGGGGATTTTAGAACTAGACCATGCAGATGTTGGAAACTGTGCAGGCGCTCCTTTATGTCCAGGAATTGAAGTGACATGGAGCATAAAAAATCCCTCAATATATGAAGGCCCATACAAAATAAAGCACAAGAACAAAAATCCAGAAACGGGGGAATTTGACTTAAACTATTACTTTGAGCATGGTCTTGATCCGAATTGGGATGAAACGGCAGTTCCAGGAGAACTTGGGGGTGGATGTGAGCCTGGAGACCTGACCAAACGAATGGCAGATCCATGGGTATCAGACCTTTTTGAATGCAATATTAATCACATTAATTTTACAGATGCCGATAGAGTGGTAACTGCAGGATTCCAGCTTGAAGATCCTCCAACATATCTAGCATATTGGTGGCCCCCTCAGAGTCCGTGGGATGTGATTCTTGGTGTATCGGACCCAGACGAACCAGACCCACGAAAAAGAAAGGAAAAAGTGATAGCAGAGTTAAAAGCTGCAGGTGCCTCAACTGGACAACAAGTTAATTTCATCAGAGGTATTCACAATCACATTGAGATGGTTTATGCTTGGAGTTATCTTGGATTTATTGTCAACCAAAATGAAGCAAAAGATAGAGAAGACTATCCCTACTTTGTAGAAAAGGAACGAAACCATGAAGAGTTTGAAGTCTCAGCAGTAGCTGTTGCAAACAAAATAAACATTGTAGATCCTTTTGGCATTAGATTAGAACAAGGATATCATCTAAAAAAAGACATTATTGAATTTAGTAAAGATGACCAATGACTCTACACTCCTAAATGTAGCAATAATTGGAGGAGGTCCTGCTGGATGTGCTGCAGCATTGACTCTATTGAATCAGACATCACTTAAAGTAGGGATTTTAGAGTCTACAAATTATTCCGACTTTAGGATAGGAGAGTCAGTATCTCCAAGTTTTCTTGCATTACTAAAATATCTTAAAATTGATAATGAATTCTCATCAGATATACAGATACCATCAAATGGAATTGATACTTCTTGGGGAAGTCCTAATTTGCAATCAAGGGATTTCTTTTTTACAGGGCAAGGAAATGGTTGGAATCTTGATAGAAGGAATTTTGACAAGATGCTTGCAGACAAAGTAAAAAAAAGAAATGGAGTTATTTTTAACTCTGTCAAATTTGTAAAACAAGAAAAAGAAAAAAGTATGTGGAATCTATTGGTAAATAAAGAAGATGGTTCTTCGATGCAGATTAATGCAGATTTTGTAATTGATGCAAGTGGGAAAAACGCCTCCTTTGCAAGAAGCTTGGGTTGTAAGTGGAATGTTTTAGATTATTTGGTGGGCATCGCATCTGTTTATGAAATTGTAGATACTGATGAAGAGCAGCCATATACCCTCCTAGAATCCACTCCAGACGGTTGGTGGTACTCTACGCTAATTCCGGGTAACCGGCGGATAGTAGTCTTTATGACAGATAGCGACATTGCAAAAGAGATAGAGAGGCAAAAACCAGAAAACTGGGAAAACGCCCTTAAAAAAACGATGCACATTAAAAAAACCATAAAAAACGCAAAATTGATTCGAAACCCCACCCTATTTCCGGCCTACTCCCAAATTATTCAAAATACAAATAATTTGCAATGGATACCTGCAGGTGATGCTGCAGCATCATTTGATCCCCTATCATCAATAGGAATAGGACATGCAATAGTATCAGGAATAGAATCTGCACGAATTGCTTTTAACACCATACAATCCGATGGAGCCTTGGGAGATAGATATATTGAAAAAGTATATGGAAATTTCCAACAATATTTAAAAAATAGAAAGTATTTTTATGAAATTGAAAAACGTTGGAAAGACAAACCATTTTGGAAGCGGCGACAAAGTAAAATAGAAATGAATCTGTTTCAAAAGTCATTCTAGTTTTTCCAAAAAGAGCAAAGATAATTTCAAATTTTTTTAAAAAACAATCAATAATCTGTTAAATTTTAAAACTTATTTTCATTAAAACTATATGATTCTTCAATGTTCTTTAAAATCGTATTGTGGTCTATATCTATTTTAATATTCATATCGGAAAGGATTTTTTTCATTTCTGCTGGCAAGTGCATTAAAGGGTAAGGGTTTATTTCATTTTTTTGTGCAATCCATCTCTTTAAAGATAACCAACTTGATTTTAATGAGTGTTCATCGTTTGGATAAATTTTTGCATACCACCACATCATTGTAATTGCATAATTAAAAAAACCAAGATAATATTCTAAAAACTCTTGTGGAACCTTTCGTTTTTTTATGAGAAACATTATGCGATCGCACATGTCGATATAGTTGTATCCATATATTATACAGTCATCTCTGCCCTTCAAATGCAATTCTTTTTCAAGTTGTTGAGAAATTTCAGCATCAGTACTTTTTACAAAATCAAGATACTTTACGTCATTATTTTGTCTTATAGTAAAAATCAAGGTAGCTACAGTTGCTAAGGCTAGCAACATTGTACCTATTCCAAGAAGTGAAGGGATATCCTCAAAAAAGGGTTTTGATGTGGCAGTCGCATTAACTGCCGCGTAGAAAAAAGAATTAAACAACTAGCCTAATCGTCCAATCCACCAAAAATAAAAAGGAAAACAAGTTCTTTTTTAACATTATAAAATCGATGATGTACTTTGGGCGGAATATGCATGGCCATTCCAGGTGATACCTCATAGTTTTTTTTGCCAATCATAAGCGTGGCATGTCCCTTTACAATATAGTAAACTTCCCCGTTTTTGTGTGCAGGTTCACCGTAATCATCACCTTTTCTAAGCAATTGGATGCCCATTGATAGCTTGTCACCTCGAACAAAGGTTTTGAAAATCTCTTTACCTTTTTTTGTTTTGAGATCTTCTAAATACTGAAATGTGTCATGTGAAAATTTACCTGCCAATATTTTCTGATTTCATTATTAATTAATAAAGATGCCCATATTCTTTTTTATAATTTTAAGATATTGTTTTTACCAATATTTGAAAATCATGATTTTTCATAATCCAGAATCTAAAATTAAAAGCTAATAAATCAAAGTTGGAGCAAAATGTCATGGAAAGAAAGTTAAGATCACTATTAAAGACACTAATTTACCGAATGGTCGCAATTACAACAATTGGGTCATTGACTTATTACTACTCGGGGGACATTTACACCGTTACAACTGTGGTTGTAATTTACAATGCTGTCGCATGGTCTTTTTATTATTTCCATGAGAGGATTTGGAATAGAATTCAATGGGGTATAATAAAACCCGATGATAGCAAATTGTAAAATTGTTAGATTAGCGCCCAAAATGCTCTTTTAAAGAAAAACTGGGAATTAAAAATTCTCCAATAATCTTACCATTCGAAGAAAGATTAATTTTATAACCATGTAATTGAAAAAAATGTATTGGAACCACGAGAATTTTGGTTGAAAAAAATCAAAGAATGTAAAAAAAATAAAAATTTTGAAGAATCTATATTGTATTCACAGAAAATTAAAACACTTGATGATGCAATAAATAAACCAGAATTTTGGTATAAAAAAGGATTAGCCTGTTGTGAAATTCAAGAATTTGAAAATGCATTACAATGTTTTGATAGAGATTTAGAAAGTAACGGGCAAAATTTTGATTCTTTGTTTCAGAAAGGTATTGTATTTTATTATTTGAAAAACAGCTCTGAGGCAATCGAATGGTTCAACAGAGCTTGGGAAATAAAATACTCTGGTTATCTAAAAACAAGAGAGCAGATTCGAACGCTAAATGAACATAAAGAATTTGAAAAAGCCGTATTGCATAAACAAAAATTAAAACAAACAGATCCTCCCCCCTTTCAATTTTGGTTTTATCAGGGCCTTGTCTTGGCAGAGTTGGGTAAATACCAAGAATCAATAAAATCATATGATGAGGCTCTGATGATTAATCCTGATGATCCGACAGTCTTGTTTGAAAAAGCTAAATGTGAACTATTACATGGAAACAAAATTGCCTGCGTAATTACTCTAAAGAGAGCCTGTGATCTTGATTCAAGTTTTAAAGAAAAAATTCAAGCTGAACCAATTTTCTCAAAAACGATTCAAATTAATCAATTCTTTGTATAAATTTCTGACTTTACAATATTACACTACCATTCAATCCGTATCAGGTCTTTATTTTTCAAATTTTTAATACAATTCCAGGTTATTTGGGTTGTAATTCCTCTTTTTAGATCAATTTCTTCTTTCAAGGATTTTTGTCGTGTTTGGTGGGTCAGGAGGTAAAGTTTTGGATGAAGATTATCGCTATTTGATGGAAAAATAAAATCAGCGTAAAGTTCACCTATGTTGATTCTGGAGATATCTTCAAAAAAATTGTATGGCAACTCTGTTTCATAAGAAATTGTATATTCATTATTTTTATCATTTAGAAATACAGGATTGTTTAATTTTAAACTAAATTCTTTTTTATCCTCTGTATCCAGGTAAATGTTGCCCATCTCCAGTGGATCCTCATTTTCATCATGAGCTTTTAGGTTAAGATCTGCTAATGGTTTTGGAGAACCTGTTTGTATAATGTCAAAGACCTCAGAGATAGGATCATTTGAATCATTTTCAAAACTAAAAGTCCTTGAAATTTTACATAGATTCGTTTCTGGGTTTTTTAAATTTAAAACTAATTTTAAACTATTATATCTGATCTGAGCAACACCATCTGAAATTTTCTTTTCAACTTTATTCGAGGTTAATCCCTTTTTTGGGCTATTAGAATTCCCAAAAGATTCCCCATACACAGAATAAACCAACAGTACTTCACCATGTTTAATTTTAAAATCGTGAATAGGATGGATAATCTTCCTGTATTCATCAGATAATTCAATCAAGCTCTCAGCCATAGTTGATGTTACTAGAATATGTCCAGCATCACCAGCGTCCATCACCCTTCTTGCCATTATTATTCCAGGCCCCCAGAGATTCACGTTTCCTTTTAAATCATTAACAAAAAAAACATCCCCAGTATGACAACCTATTCTTACTTGGATGTTTTCATTCTCACCATTGTTTTGATTAAATTCTTTTATCTTTAGTTGTAATTCCTTGGCTAGTTTTATCGGTTTTTCAAGGCCTGACAAAAATGCAATCCACATTCCATCCCCCGTTGGGAAGACTAACTTTTCTTTATCAGGAGTTATTTCATAAGTTGGGCACTGTGCAATACTTGTATTCAAAAATTTTATTTTGGAGGATTGTGTAATTGTAGAAAGTGATGGATTTGAAAGGCCTACTATGTCGATAAAGAAAAAAGACGCATGCATCATATTTTCAGGAATTTTCAAAACTGTCGATTCAAGTGACTCATATAATAAAAAAGTAAGGTTTGATTAAAAAAAATCTTAATCAAGCTGCATCTTAGATCCAAGATGATTAGAACATGTATTTTAAGAAAATAATGTGTTAAATTTTAGAATTATTGGGGATTTAAAATTAGGACTGTATTCTCATAATTCCTTCTTTGATCAAATATTGTAATCCTTGAACAAAGGTCTCATCATCAATGGCACCTTCTGCCCACCATCCTGCATTATTTTTTATGTACTCGGGAACTTTGTTTCCATGAGATTCACTCCCTTGAGTAGTTGAAGGGATTTTCATAATTCCTTCGTTAATCAAATATTGTATTCCTGAAATAAAATGTGAGTCATCAATGGCACCTTCTGCCCACCATCCTGCATTATTTTTTATGTAGTCAGGAATCACAATTGATGATTCTTCACCAGGTGCATATCGAGTGTTGTCGCGTCCATCGCAGTTCTCATCAATGTCATTATCTGGGATATCTTTTACACCCGGATTAATTTCACGGGCATAGTCATCACAATCACCATAACTGACGGTATAACCATCCCCGTCAACATCGGTTAAATCATTACCAAAACAATCCTCATCAATTCCATTATCAGGTATGTCTTTAGCGCCTGGATGGATATTTCGATCTGAATCATTGCAATCTCCAGCCTCAACTGTATAACCATCCCCATCAGCATCTGTAGGGGAAAAAGAATCAGGGCATCCATCTCCATCCTCAAAGCCATTGAGGGTTTCAGGTTCTGCAGGACATGCATCTTGAGAGTCAGGAATACCATCACCGTCACCGTCTTCAGATCGACCCTCATCAGGACATCCATCATCATCAAAAAATCCATTAAAGGTTTCAGGTATTGTAGGACAATGGTCCATTGCATCGGCAATACCATCCCCATCAGCGTCTTGAGGAACAATCGCAGTGGCATCAAACCCATCACAATCCTCATCAATTCCGTTGTCTGGAATTTCTGGAGCCCCTGGATGGATACTTGGATCAAAATCATTGCAATCTCCAGCCTCAACTGTATAACCATCACCATCATCATCTGCTGCATATGCTAAAGGAGATACTGCAAAGGTACCTAAAATCAAAATACTAGCTAAAACAGAAAACAGAAATAAAATTTGCATCTAAAATTATAAAAAACGAGTAGTTACTTAAAGATAACAATACATAGAGAATACTGTATTTTTTAGATTTACAAGAATTTCAAATGTGCTAAATTCTGAATTCGTTAATCTGAATCGTAAGTCAGTTTCGTAGTTTTGAAAAGATTTTTGAGATTTTATTGGTTTTGAATTTGAATATTTGTCAACACCAATTACTATTGGGCAGTTATTCATTTTGTAATTATTCTGCTCTATTGGATGTACTACAGGATTTTCGAAAAATTCCTAATTAAATTTAGGTTGGGTGAACATCAAGAAAATTAGAAATGTGAAATTGATCATAAATTAACAAAAATCCTAAAATCTATTAACAATTCCAGATCTAAATGTTATTGCAATGATACTAGTTATTGCCACTCCAAAAATTATTGTAGCTATTGCCCCAAATTCTGGGACTACTACTATCTCCCCAGCACCTGCCGGAAATGAGATTGTTAGAGTTCTATCTGTGGATGTGGATATTTCATTAAAGTCAACTTCTTTATCGTCAACGTAGACAAAGAAATCATCATCTACTCCAATTTTTGCGTCAATTAATTCTCGAGGTAGACAAATTATTAGTTGACCATCATCCCATGCATCAATTCCTATGATAAGAGAAGTTGCATTTACATAAGGTGTATTTGTAAGATTTCCACCTTTGATTGCAAATTCTACCTGATTTTCATCAACAGTTACATTTTGAAAATTAAGGGTATTGTCGTCTGAAATTAAATTCACTGGATAGCTGGAATTTGTCCCGGAATGATGCCCTATTGGAATGTTTGAAAAGGCAATATTTCCTAATTCTATTTCTTTGCTTATTATTGTGAATCCCAGAAAATAAACCTCGCCTCCGATTTTTGGCGTGAAATTTAAAGTGGAATTATAAATTAAATCCCCAATTGTAAAATTAGAATACGACACAGGACAAGAAACTGTTCGAGTTTGATTATTTTGCTCAAAGATAATTGGAGGTTTTGCAGTATTGTTAGATTGTGTAACGTTCATTGTAATTTGATTTCCTTCTAAATATCCGTTAAAACCTGCATATACATCGGCACTAATAGCGATTTTAGCAATTTCAAGGGCAGGTAATATCTCAGACAAGCTATAATCAAAATCAGTAAATTGTTCCTTGCCTTCATCTCCTAGTGGAGGTTTAAAATCATAACTTTCTGGTAGCGGGAGTCCCTTTTCATATTCATAAAATAGACCTTCCTCACCTCCGCCCTTAAATTCAAGTTCCGGTCCCAAATACACGGCAAATTCTTGTCCTTCGAAATGCTGATAATTCGGAAGGCCTAGTGTTTCATATTCAGCCTCGGTGATATTTGCAGTGTTTACAGTAAATGACAAATTTTGTACACTACTAGCCGAATTCGGGTTATTACTTAATTCAGGTGTTACAGTTACGTTAATTGGAATTCTCAATCCTATTCCAAAACCAAATGCAAAACTTACATCAGCAGATAATTTATCACCCCCATCTGGTGTAAAATCATAACCAAATGACTTGCCACTACCAAACCCATAGCTAAACCCGTTAAGGAATAAACAATCGGGTAAACAAGATTTGTCATCAGGGTTAGGAGCGGGATCCGTTCCCACGATTAGAGCAATGGGAATCTTGGAATTTGGTAAATATTCAATCCTCTTTAAATTCGAACTTGCATCATCACCTTGAACCTCTTCAATTGATATTGGTTTTGTTTGATTAGATTTCAAACTAGTGTACACTCCAGTATGCGTAGAACCATTTAGCGTTACATTATGAAAAAATGATTCTCTAAAAATATGATTTCCAATCGCGTTGTCGATATTAAATTTCAAATCGGCATTAACAGTACAGTCTGTAGAATTATTATCTCGACAAAGAAAAGACAAACTTGTTTTAGTTACATTAAAGTGCGTTCCCTTAATTGGATTAAAATTATCAGTAAAATTAAGAGGGTTGGTAAAAATCTTATCATACTCTTTACGATTTTCTATATTAATCGAAATAAATTGGGTTAATTTAAAAAAGTTTTCAGGATCCTTAGGAATTGGGGCAAACTTTATTTCATATTTTGAAGGTGGAAAGTCAATTGCCTCAAGTCTTTCTTCTATTTGTGCAATTGCTGCAAAATAATAATCAGACTCTTTTGGACAATGGATAATAAAATTATTGAACTCTTTCTCTTCGCATTTTCCCTTGAATGATGAAATTGTTGACTTTGCGTGATTAGAAATAATCGAATCATCAGGGCTGGTGTAATTATAATTTGCATGAATTCTGTCCTCCTCGTTAACACATAATTCATTTGGAAATGATGATTTTACGCACGAATTTAATTTAATTTCGCCGGTAAAATTTCCAGAATTTTTTTCAGTTTCATATACCATTAAATTAATTCCATCTGTATAATTTCTTGAATGTACCAAAACATCAATGGCATCAATTGATGTGGGATTTTTGTTCATAAATGGATTATCAACTATAAGTGTGGCAGTATCGTTTCTTGTATACTCTGTTTGATTCCACTTCATACTGTAATCCAGTATCAAAATTCCGTGCCATTTTTCATTGTATTCTAACCACTCTGCACTCCCTCGCTCAGCATTAGAAGATATTACAAAATTTGAATTTTGATTCTCATTGAAATTTTGAAAAATCCCCGAATTCTCTTGTGATTCTCTAAATGTTATTAGTTGAGGACCCTTAGGAAACGGTTTGTCTCCAGATTGCAAACAAACAATGTCCTCTCCTCGGGGGATTTTTTGAAATGTATTGTCCGTAAAATTTACTACAGGAGGAAAATCATTGTCGCATGGATTTAGTAATAATCCTTGGTTTTTTTCAAACATAAGACTAGAAAGAGAAGGTAAAATGTCTAATGCCATCGAGTCATAGTGGGTTGTCAGTTTTCCTTGGTTATCAAATAGTCCATAAAACAAACCACCAGGAGCTACAGTTTCCCAGGTCCAAGTATCTTCATCAGTAGGATCAATGTTTAACTGTAAATTTTCTACTGTGAGGAGAACATCAGAACCAGGAACATAAATCGCTGTGCCTTCCAATATTAAATTAATTTTTTCGGGACTAGGTACATTAAAATTTAAAGTTACATTTTGTGATTTGATTTTATTATTTTCAATTTTATTATATTGGACAACTATTGGAACTTCTTGATTGAAATCAAAAAGCTGGATGAAGGGCCATGCACTAGTTGATGCAAGATTTGCTTGTCCAATATTATCAAGTTTATCGTTTACTTTTTTGGCATCTCTTAAAACATTGATATTATTTTTATCGAAATCTTTTCCACAAGAGGGGTCACTTGTTGCAACACCTGTGACGTCTTTGAAGAAATTTGAATTCGGAGTATTAAAAATGCTGATTCTAGCCTCCTTTGAGGTGCATATTCCACCAAAGTCTAAACCTTTTCCATCAATTGATGTTGTCGAATCGGCAATTTCAGCCATTTTTCTATCTGCAAAATAACCATACCAGTTTCCATTTTGGGCCTGGACCATATCCAAAGTTTTGTTTGCAATCAATACTATAGGTGAGGATAATGTTTGATTGGTAGGTAAGAGATCCTCATCATTGATTCTAACTTCAATTACCATAGGACCTGCAAAAGTGTTGTTAAATTGAGTATTTTTTGCAGAGACAAAAAGATCATCGTTTTGTGCAGCCACCTCTGAGATGCTGATGATTGAAATTCCCGTCAATAAGATAGTAATTATTATTAAAAATTTCATTCCATCAGTTTACCATCTAGCTTGAACATAATTTGTCTCCAAAAATTCTTCTGCAATCTGTTCTTGAGTAGCCATTTTTCCTTTAACTTCATCAGTTATTCTTTCTTTAATTGAGATATTATATGAAAAACTTTCAGGAAGTTCTGAAATTAATTCAGTGGCATTAAATAGTTGTAATGCTCGTTTTTGTTCATATTTCATTACTCGCTCAAATTCAGAATGTTGTCTGGTGTATGCAGTTCCATCATCTTGAAATCTCTCAAATTTAATGTCTATCTGTTTAAAGGAATCAGAGTTATTTTTAACAAACAATCTTCCATTTTCAGATACCCAGTAAGGACTATACTTTTCAGTTTGAGTTACTGTGATTAATCCTTCTCCCTTTAGAGTAGATGGGATTTCCATAGTTTTCATGGGATTAAGAGAACTGCCAGATATACCAAACCCGTCATTAAGATAAGTGGTCTGATCTCGGAGTTTAAAGTCAATAGCCTTGATTGCCATTACTTTGTTTGCAAGGGGTTCTAGGAAAACTGCAATTATGGATGTTTTATCACATATTTCGTCTATATCCTTTTCTAGACATTTTGATTTTTCATGACTAACAGTTAAACGGGAAATATCAATTACAGGATCTTTTTGTTTTATTTTGACATCATCTATTTTGCCATCAGTGCTAAACCAAACCTCCACTCTCGTCTCGGCTTCATCCCCACTACCAACCTCAGGTACACTAAAGAGGAATTCTTGGATTTTGAGACCTTTATCTGCCCAAACAGTTGCTTCAAATGTCTTCGGTATGCCGATTTCTATTGTTTGTTCTGGAAATGGAAAGTGGTGGTTATCAGTTATGGTGAAGGAATTACTACTGAAGGTAAAACCATTCTCGACCATTTGAGTTTGAAGTTTTTCATGACTTAGACCAAATGTAGGTCTTGTGTCCCATTCTTCGTGACCACCTCCACGCCCGCCCCCAGAAGATGTGGTTAGGGTGATGGTGCAGACGGAATCGGTTAGGAGTGTAAATGGGGCATCAAGATCTTGAGGGCAGCTTCCATTCCCTTTAATCGAGAGATCGAATCCGGTTTGCTTGGTCTCGTCTATAGATAATTCAGTATTTAGTTTGTAAAAAATCTCTACTCCAGAATGTACTAGTTTTCCATCAACTTTTAGTCCAATGTCCTCAGGGGATAGAGTAACCCCATCAACTACTATGTTTACTGTAAGCGAAACAGGGGGATTAATACTGCTGGTAATTGTACAGACAGTATCTTGAGTAAGGGTAAATAGTTCATCCATTTGCTTTGGGCATTCTATACCACCTGTGATATTGACAAAGGAATAGTCGGGTGGCTGTGTTTCTCCAAGTGAAAGCACGGTATCTTTAATGTGAATATTAGATTCTCCGGACAGCACTGGAATTTCGTTTACTGTTAGTGCAAAATCATCAGGGGATGCTAGACCATCTAGAATTCTTTTGATCACAATAAGAGTTGGTTTATCAGAATCATCATCATTAGTAATAGTACAAACTGCATCGTCTCCTAGTGCAACTGTGATTGAACCTGCAGCATCACAATCACCTCCAATGGTTGCAGTGTATCCTGGAATTGTAGTTTCACTTACCGTGTATGCTCCTGATGTTATTGCCTTTGCTGTACCATTTGTAATAGATACTCCATCTATTTTCAAATCAACTCCGCCAATGGTTAGTGTGCCGCCATTATCGTTTATGATAGTCTTGATTACTGTAAGGGTTGTATTAGGATCAAAAATGTTGGTAATAGTGCAGACGGTATCTTTTGTCAGTGTAAATGATTCATCCAGACTTGTTGGACAGCCATTACCTGTAATTGAAGAGAAGAAATAACCTGCTTGTTGTGACTCGCCAAGTGATAGTACAGTATCTTCAATGTGCAAAGATGTTTGACCAGAATTCCATGAAATTCCATTAACAGTGAGAGTGAAGTCATCAGGGGAAGCAGAACCACCAACAACTTCTTTGATTACTGTAAGGGAAATAGGATCATCACAATAGATGTTTGTAATAGTACAGACAGTGTCTTGTGTTAGTATAAAGGATTCATTCAGTTGTGTTGGGCAACCCTCACCTGTGATGGATAAAAAAATGTAATCAGATTGTTGCGTCTCATCAATAGTTAAGACAGCGCCTACGCCGTAAAAATTCTCTTGTCCCGACAGAACTTGATTACCGTCCACTGTGAGAGAAAAATCATCAGGGGAAGCAGTTCCTCCAACAACTTCTTTGACTAGCATAAGGGAAAAATAACTCGAACCGGTTTGATAAATTACTGAATTATTACAGTCTAATGTGTTTTGATTTTCATTATAACAAAATTCAGAACTAATTTTTGTTTGATCAGAAGCTGCATTTGCAAATTGAGATATAGATGAATATGAAAAAATTGAAATTGCAAAAATCATTAAAAATAGCAACGCTATGTTTTGTTTCACCCGCTACCACCCATGAAATTTTTATTGATCGCATGTATTAAGAATTTAATTGTATTGAAGATTTTATAACATTTTGATAAATTATCTGAGATAATTTATGCCTGGTTTTTCTCTAAAATGCATAATTTCAATTTAAACAGATATTTCATATTGAAATTAGAAGTTTATTTGAGATCTTTGTCTCGAATTGTTAGATAAAATTAAAAAAACTAATTCCAAAAATGCATCTCTTTGACATGTTTCTCTATGCTTTCAGATTGAAAGTGTTCCCCACAAGAATGACATTCAAAGAAGTTGCTCATTGTAATTTAATTTTATTTATCAGTAATAAACAAATCTACAAATTCCCAAATGTAGATTTTTCACTTAAAACTATCGTTGAAAGAAATTCTTTTTCCAAGGCATCAAAATGATTTTGAATATCTATACCGTTTTTTGTCATAAGGTGTAATGCCAATGATTTCATATAGGTAATAGTTAGCTTGATTTGAAAAAAGTTATCACGGTAGCTAATGAACCTATAAGTGAAATTTTTGCCTAATACCATTTGATGACTAGTAACCTTATAGAAACTGAGAAATACATTCAATCAAAGGGATTCTTTGATTATTCAAGTCCCAAGCAAACACAACAAAAAGTAAATCTAGATTTTTTGGAGAATAAGGAATCTAGCCCTTCAGTATCTGATTATTTGGTGGCTTTTTCTACTCGTTCTCAGAGTTATTGTGTGGGATATGTAGACATAGTAAACTCTACGAAGATCGCAGCTGCGTTGAGTCCAAACAAGTTATCTCAATATTATGAGATTTTTCTAAATTCAATGTCTAAAATTATTGGAAGATTCGGTGGCAAAGTAATCAAAAATATTGGAGATTGTTTATTGTACTATTTCCCAAAATCACTCAACGGCTCAGCGGAAGGATTGGCAAACTGTATTGACTGTGGACTGGCAATGGCAAATGCTCAGAAAATAATATCAGAAGAAATGACCTCAAAAAAACTTCCCCAGTTAAGGTATAGAGTCAGTGCTGATTTTGGTACAGTAATTCTGATGAATACTAGTATATCATCAGCAATTGATTTGATTGGACCCTCGGTGAACATGTGTGCAAAAATCAACCATTGTGCTGGGAGTAATGAGTTTGTTGTTGGAAATGATTTACAACAAGTCGTGAAAAAATTACCAGCCTACCATTTTGGTGAAGTTGACGGTTTTGATTTAGGATTCAAGTACCCATACCCAGTATACAGGGTAAAATCTTCATATCGTTAATCTTGAATACTTTATTCTTTTAATTTTGATTCCTGAAAGCTCGTGGAATTTTTCCAATATTCTTCAAAATAATCCAAGCACCAGTCTCTAAACTCAGATTCAGTACTGGTAAACATTTCACTCAAGTCTAATTCCCCGTCTGGTTTTTGAAAAAATACTGCTGCCTCTTTATCAGAAATCAGTAGTCCAATTGCGATATTTTTAGAGATTCTTCTTTCTAGATTGCCTTTAGTTACATATTTTTGAAATCCCCTTTCCTCAAAAACTTTCTTTCGGTTTTCTGGTATTATCGCCGTTTCAGAAAATATAGATTTTATTGAGATATTATTTTCTAGTTTTTTAGAAATTACATCAACTATATCTTTAGAATATGGCACTTCAGACAAAATGTTGTAGATGAATTCATCAGCATTCTCCTGTATTTTCTGCCACTTTTCTAAAACCTTTACAAATCCTTTAACTCTTTTTTTACCTTGAAGGGCACCTATTCTTTGAACAAATTTTGAATCAACATTGGTTAATGAATGTGAATTAAAGAAATCTTTATTCTCGGAAACAAAGCTAAGTGATGGGATTTGTACAAGTGTGGCTTTTCCAAAGGTCGTTAATGTGTAATTTCCATCTGGATTTTTTACAATTAATCCATTTTTTGAAAGTCTGCCCACATTTCGATGAATTTCTGGATTGGTGGCCTCCAATAATTTTGCTAGTTTTGATATATTTAGATTTTTTTCGGCTAAATTTTTTAAAATGTTTAGTCTTTGTTCACTGGCCAATTCTAAAAAATTATTTGCGGTTTCCTCAGAATTCAATTTCCCTAGAAAAACTTTGTTTCATCTTATCTAAGTATTTTTTTAATTTCTATGATTCTGGCCAATTTCCACCACATTCAAAACAAAAACCCCTTAGTCCATTGTAGCGTAAATCTTCCATAATAGATGCCTTTGAATTACATCCTGTGCATGTTACATATCCCACTGTTCGCATAGAAAGTAATTAGTATCAATAGATATTAAATCATCTTGGATTTCAAGCTAATTTCTTACCAATCTAGCTAATTGAGCAGTTTTTACGAATGAATTAATATAGACTGAGTCCATTTGCAATGCAGAATTTGCTTGACTGATAAAATTTCTGAAGACCTAATTTATGCGGCCTTTTTCTTTATTGATATTGTTGGATTATCAAATCCAATACTATCTACTGAAACTCAACGGACAAAAATTAAGATGCTAAATCAAACAATTTATGACTGTAAAACATTTCAGAGCAGTTCAAAAGAGAATGTTTTTATTTTGCCAACAGGTGATGGTATGTTAATAGGATTCAAAAATGGATTAGAACAACCGCTAAAACTTGCTATAGAGTTCCATGAAAAAATTTCTGAATATAATAAAAAAGCAACCAGTGTAGAAAAAATTGAATCAAGAATAGGATGCCATATCGGTCACGTGTTTGTTGTATCGGATGTTTATGGGAATACAAATTTGTGGGGGCCAGGAGCTATACTTGCCAGACGAGTTATGGATATGGGTGATGCAGGTCACATTCTATTAAGCAATGATCTTGCAAATGATTTAATTGAGATTTCAAAGGATTATGAAAAAACCATCCAGCCTTTGCACAATTTTGGAATAAAGCATGGAGATAACTTGTTGGTATATTCAGCATTTGGTGATAATTTTGGTAATTCCAATTTACCGAAAGAAAAAATTAAGATCAATCATCAGGTTTCGGATGCAGAAAAAAATTCTAAATGTGAAAAAATGATTTTCAATATTATTCTAAAAGATGAGATTAATTCTGTTCGTTTTGAGAGATATTTTTATTTTTCAAATAACTCTCCTGAACCTATCTATGAAATTATAACCGGAATCATTTCAAATTCCGAAGAAGAATTTCAAACCTTTGATATTAAAGCCTTTGATGAAAATGATAAAGAGTTAGAAATTTCAAAGATTTTAGCATCTACGCCTTTTTCAAAAAAAATTGTCATTAAACTCCATAAACCTGTTTTTGATGGAGATTCAGGAAGAATGGTGAAATTAGTTTATGATTCTGAACTGTCCAAAAATAGTTTTGAGAATTTTTTCCTAATTGATACTTCGATTTTTGAATTGAATTTTAGTTTTTATTCCAATGTTAGTTTTAATCCAAAGTTGTATTATATTGATCATGAGCAAGGAAGCAAAAACATGATCAATCATGTCGCTCAACCAACTCAAGGGGTATTTACCAATGTTAAATGGGAAAAAACTCAAGGAATTAAAATTAAAGATATGATTCGTGTGGAATGGTAAATTTTAGTTTAGATTTCTAGAAGTTATTGTAATAGTCCAACTATTGTTTGAAACTGTCTTTCATCAGATATGGGTTCAAAGTCATGATCTACTCGTAATTTTTCCTTAATGTCAGAATCTAACTTACAAGCTTGTTCTAAAATTTGCAAGGATTCTTGTTTATTTCCTTCCCAAAGATATGACTTTGCTAATTCGTATAGAATTTTTGGATTGTTTTGATCATTTTCCAAGATTGTTTTAAAACATGATGAAGCATCAGTGAATTTTTTCAACTTGTTCAAAACCATTCCTTTTTGATACCAAAATTCATCATCAATTTCTTTTTCCTGATAAACCTTGTCAGAATATTTTATGGCTTCTTCAAATTTTTTAACATTTTTCATTTGATCAATTTTATTGACATTCCGTAAATGTTGGCTGCTGTATTCCTCTAATGCTTTATTATAGAATTCTAATGATTCAGCATATTTTTTTAGTTGATAAAAAATTTTTCCCATAAGAAGAAAGGAATAATAACTATTATGATTTTTTTCCAAATCTTTCTCAAGTGCTTCTTTAGCTTTTTCATATTCTGCAATTTCACAATAATGTATTGCTTTTTTATACCAAAAATCATCACCTTTTTCTTCTCGTTTTACTTCCTGAACTTTATCTAACATTTTTATCGCTTCCTCAAATTTTCCGGCTTTCTTTAGTTCTTCTGCTTTTAGATTCCAATGTTCTGTAGGTTCAGCCACATAATCTGATGATATTATTTTGTTAAAAGCCTAACTATGAAAATGCTTTTAAAAAGAGGAAGAGTGTGAAACCCGTGAGTCAAGATACAAAGGGGAATGCCCAAACTAAAATAAGTATCAAAGCCTTGGTAATTATCGCTGTTTTGGCAATAGGTTATCAAATTTACATAAGTGAATTTGTCGACGAGGAGGAAACCTCTTTTGCAGACTTTTCATATGGGATTAGTTCTCTTGCAGTTGGTATCACAGCACTGTTTGTTGCAAAACGCTACAAAGGTTCCCCCATTTTTGGAAAAACATACTTGGCTTTGGCAATAGGATTTATGCTATTATTTGTAGGTGATACAATTGTCTATAATTATTATTTATACGTATTAGAGGAAGATCCTTATCCATCAATAGCTGATGCTTTTTTTATCGCTTTTTACTTTTTTACTGGATATCATCTTGTGAAAAATATCAAATATTTCAAAAAAGATCTTGGAATGAGTTCCAAAATTGTAGTTCCCGTATTAGCGGCAGCGTTGATAGCTGTATTTGGATTGTTTACAATTGAAACTCTGGAAGATGATCCCATAGTATATTTGATGGGGATTCTCTATGTTTCTGCATCTGCTGTAATACTGTCACTTGCAGTTTTAGGACTGTCAGTATTTCGTCATAGCGTTCTTGGAATTGCATGGTTCATGTTAGTGGTAGGACTCTTTTTATATGGAATTGCAGATGCTTGGTATTATTATCTTGAAGAACTCGAGGTATTTTCGATTACACATCCGGTAAATACATTGTGGCTTTTATCTAATATTTTTATGGTATATGCTTTGTACAAACACAAAAAAACTATCTAGTACGCAACAAACTCAGATTCAGGATTGAATTCCTTTCCTTTGATTCGCTCCATTCTTTTTAGAACCATTCGTGCAGTTTCCCTAACATATTCACTTGAATCATTTAATCCTTTTTCCATTACATCAATTTTATCAAACGCATAAATAATTCCCAAGCATTCTATAGCCTCGTGTCTTACAAGTGCACTTTTATCATGTAAACTAGATTCAGCCAAATCAGGAATTTTATTGCGCATGTTTCTTCCCGCAATTTGATAGCACACCTCATGTCTGACCACTGCATTATTGTCATTTTTCAAAACCCATGCAAAAAGATCTGCAACCTTGTCAAACAATGGTCCTTTCAATCCAACTTCTACAGGTATTTCTCCGGCTAGCCAGACCGCATCCCATCTTGCGGATTCATCATCTGAGTTTTTAAAAATATATTCTAATTTTGAAAATCTTTCCTCTAAGGGTAATTTTCGGAGTTCCTTGTCATCCAATGCAAGTTTAGACATACTTTTTTCTGTTTTGGATACGTCGTTATAAAGATTATTTTTGCCGAAATTCGTTGTACAAGGTTCTTTTAAAAATATTTTCATGAATTCTTACATTTTTCTCAAAAGAAAATACAATTTTCTAAAAATTAGCAAATTAAATAAAGAATTATCATGACAGCTAACTAGAACATATGTAAAATTTTAGCAAATTAGTGATTATGGCATATACTGATTTTAACAACCATATTCCTGAATTAGACAGTACTCAGAGTAAGGATTTATCAGATAAAATTTGGGAATTCCCAATAGAAAAAAATACTAGATATCATTCCTTTGAAAAACAAGTATGTAGTTCCTGCAAAGAAGAAATTGGCTCGGAGATTTCAAGAATTATGATAATGAGAGATATAGATAGAGGTCCACGTCTATTTTGTTTCCATTTTTTCTTCCCCTGCTGGGATTTTAAATTATTATGTCAAAAATATCCTAAATTAACTCTAGATATAGTGGGGTTTAGTATTCCGGAGAATGTGTTGATAAAGGAAAGGTCAATAAAAGATATGCAAAAAAATATCAAATTTTGGACTTAAATTAATAACTAGTATCATTGATTTTTAAAAGATTTCAATTTAATAAGCAGGAAATCATATTTGATAAAGTGCAGCAAACAGAGGCAAGAAGGATCTTAAAAGATGCACCCATAATGTGGCGAAGAATTAACTCTATAGGAGTGATCCTTGATTGTAATTCCACATATGCAGCCAAATTAGGTTATGGGAAATCAGAAATTATTGGCAAGGTAATTTTTGAGCATGTACCAAAAGAGGCCTGGAGTGAAATGAACGAATCGCTTCAAAGGTGGTTTGAAACAGGAGAGGTATCACATAGGAAAATTACATTGAAAAGGCAAGATGGAAGCACATTTCCCGTTTTATTATACGCAGTAAGCCTATATGATGAAAATAATCATTTGCTTGGAAGTAACACGGTGATTTTTGATCTTACAGAATTAGAGAATGATAAAATAAAAGAATATGAAGAATTTTTTAAAAATGCCGAGATACGATTGGATGAAATAAGTAAGGATTATGAAAAATTAGATGAAAATACAAGATCAGAATATGACGGTCTAAAGAAAATGTTTGATTTGTTATCATCTACTAATCTTTATGAATTAAAAAATTTATAATATTTAACAAAAACTAGTTTCAAATATTTTTACCTTTAATTGATTTTTGTAATTCCTGATATACAGTTTGAACTTCAGTTATGGCAGTACCATCTTCAAGTGTACTTATATCCCCAATTGTTTCATTATTTACAATTGCTTTTAGTAATCTACGCATAATTTTACCACTGCGGGTTTTTGGTAATTTTGTTACAAAATGGATTTGCTTTGGAGTGGCAATAGGGCCAATATCGCTTCTTATTTTTTCAAAAATTTCTTTCTCTATGACTTTTAGATTTTTTTTAACATTATTTATTAAAACTGCAAATGCAATAATTACCTCACCCTTAACTTCATCAGGAATTCCACAAACGGCTGATTCTGCTACATCTTCATGAGACACAATACAACTTTCAAGCTCCGCAGTACCAATTCTATGTCCTGCTACTTTGAGAACGTCATCTGCCCTTCCTAGTAACCAAAAATATCCGTCTTGATCAACTTTTGCATAATCTCCAGAATAGTATACATTTTCAAATTTTGACCAATATGCATTTTTGAATTTTTCATCATCCCCCCATAAAGTCAAAAGCATCCCAGGCCATGGGTTTTTGATAACTAGATATCCTTTAGTGTCAGGTGGAACATCACCACCATTTTCATCAATAACTGAAATAGTCACTCCAGGAATGGGGCGAGTTCCAGAGCCTGGTTTGAGAGGGATAGTTTCAATTCCAGGTAGGGCAGAAATCATCATTCCGCCAGTTTCTGTTTGCCACCAAGTATCAATTATGGGGCATTTTTCTTTGCCAATTATTCTATAGTACCATTTCCAAACTTCAGGGTTGATCGGCTCCCCAACACTTCCCAATAATCGAAGAGAGGAAAGATTAAAAGAATTTGGAATGTCATCTCCAAACTTCATAAACATTCTCAAAGCAGTAGGAGTAGTATAGAAAATGCTAACTTTGTATTTTTCAATTAAACTCCACATTCTGGATGAATCCGGAAAGTCAGGTGCACCCTCATACATTATTTCAGTGGCACCATGTAAAAGTGGACCATAAACGACATAGCTATGGCCAGTCACCCAGCCAATATCTGCAGTGCAAAAAAAGACATCAGAGTCTTTAATATCAAAAGCCCATCCAAATGTAGAATGAACATGGGTGAGGTACCCTCCAGTACCATGTAAAACTCCTTTTGGTTTTCCGGTTGTACCAGAAGTATACAAAATGAATAAAGGATGAAGACTATCAAGTTTTTCAGATTCACATTCATCTGAAGAATCTTTAATCAAATCACTCCACAGTTTATCTTTAGAGGTTAATTGAATCGGTTCTTTTGTTCGCTCCAATACAATTACGTTTTTTACAAAATCTAAATCCTTAACTGCCTCATCTACTACTTCTTTAAGCTTAACTATTTTTCCTCGTCTATATCCCCCATCAGCTGTGATTACAATTTTAGATTTTGAATCTTCAATTCTGTCTCTCAATGAGGTGGAACTAAATCCGGAGAACACTACAGTGTGAGGTGCACCAATCCTTGCACATGCCAATATTGAAATGGGTAGTTCTGGAACCATTGGAAGGTAAATTGTAACTCTGTCACCTTTTGTGATTCCTAAAGATTTGAGCGCATTAGCAAATTTCTTCACCTCCATCCATAAATCCCTGTAAGTTAATACTCTAGATTCTCCGGATTCTGCCTCCCAGATAATTGCCGGTTTTTCAGCTTTGTTTTTTTGGTGAACATCCAAGGCATTGTATGAGGCGTTAATCAAACCACCTTCAAACCATTTTGCAAAAGGTGGGTCCCATTGCAGAGTTTTATCCCAAGGGGAAAACCAAGATAATTTTTTGGCCTGCTCTGCCCAAAAGGAAATAAAATCAGAATTTGATCGTTCTCTTATTGAAGAATCGTTTTTCCCAAATCCAATGTTAAAAATATCAGGCAACAATAGTCATATGTAGAATCATGTTTCTAAATGTTAGTTCAATTCTATGGATTGTGATTTGGAAAATTAAATAAGTACTGCATTGCTAATTTTTCTGTGACAAAAAGTATTAGTTGTGCTGATTCAGGGGCTGATTGTGCTTGGGTATATAGTGCAGAAACAGAAGAGCAATTGATGGGAAAAGTAGCCCAACATGCCAAAGAAGACCATCCAGATATGGAGATTACTCCGGACCTTGTTGCAAAAATAAAATCAGTTATAAAAGAAATCTAGTTTTTTTGATTTCTTGTTTGTAAGATGCCCCCTCAAAAGTGGAGGCAAATGGAATTGGTTAACTAGTTTATGTGAGCTTTGGGCTTTCCAGCTAACACCGTGAGATGTCTCTGACTCATTGATCGGTTAATGTAAAAATAATATTAAAAAGCCTAGGGCAACGAAGTATTACTTTTCACTAAACTCTTTTTGTTCTTGTAAATTCTAGGTCATTTCCTAAAAAATTAGCACATTAGCTAACTGAAGCATATGTCAAATGTCACCGTATAAACTATAATGACAGGAATAAATTATGCCGACACTATTGTGGTTCACCATAATATAGAAAAAGGAACTGCATCGACAGACCAACCAATCTCAATCTCAGAATTTATGGGAAAAGAGATTTCAAAATTAAATGAAGAGCGATTAAAGTTGGCAGGAGATCCATGGATAGTAAGTGCAAAAGGGACCTCGAAAATTAAGTTATCCAAGATGCACAAGGAAAAATCAATAGATCTTAAAGGATACCACATTACCAGTGGTAGAGGGACAAGAAGGGTTCAACTTTAAATCCCCATTTCTAATTTTTATTGAAATTATGTGGATTTTAACTAATATTTCCCTAAATTAAAAATTCATCTTTGTAAAAAATTGATTTAAATATCTAAAATTAAATTATACGGATTTTGATTTTAACCACAATAAATCAAACAATAATTTTTTGGAGTAAATCATTGCCTCAGAATTAGTCCACATGGCAGTGATATTTTCTTTTCCGGATTCTGAATTTTTCATGAAAAATAGAACCTCTTCATTGTCCTTTATTATATAACAGATATTGCCCTTTGAAGTAGTTGGGATCTTCTTAACATTTGTTTTATCTATTTCATCAAAGACATAAAGTGTTCTCGGAGAGGAGTCAGTTAAAATCTGAAGTTCTACGTTTGATTTATCAAGAGGTTCTAAAAAATTTGCATGATAAAACTTTAAGAAATCTTTTTCATTTCCAATTATTTTAAACTCTTTTTTTGTGTTTTTTATCATATCATTTATTTTACCATAAATTTGATTATCCCCTTGCAACATTTGAAATTTATCATCTTTTGCTTCAATGGGTTCATTGTGGAAAGTGGGAATAGACTCCCAAATTTTTGTTAATTCTTGTTCTTGAATTTCAAGTTTTTTTACCCGTTCTTTTTCTGTATCTACCATTGATTTTATTGCATTGGATAGTGGTACGGCTGAAAACTTGATTGGATGCTCAAATGTTGCAGATACAACTCCTTTGTTTTGTAGAGTTGTTAGGAGATGATATGTTTCAGTTCGTGGAAGTTTTAATGCACGACAAACATCGGGGGCAGTGTTTGAGCCATATTTTCCTAAAAATACGTACACCTTGCATTGATTTGCAGTTAAACCATATTTGGAGAATTGAACCTGCAATTGATCAACGGATTGTTTGTGTTCATAGGAACTTGAATCTGGATCATTTTCAAATATTGTTACTTGTTTGATTTCAGTCATTTTTTCTCTGAGGAACTATGGATCAAAGGGTCAGATTTATGGGGATCAAGTCAACAAGATCTGATCGGTCTGATCGTATTTCTGATCAATTTAGCCTCAGGGTTAATTATTGACACTAGGAGTGATTGATTTTATGCCTAAATAGTTAACAAAATATCTTAAAATTATTCCTTTTTTGATTTTTATTGATACCAAATTAAATATGTTTGATCGTAAATTTCTTAAAAAAATGGCTTTTTGTGAATTTAGATATGAGATCATTGACTTTTTAGAATCCAAATTAATTTCTATTAAGTTTTAAAAATAAAAAAATGCAGCAATATCCTTATGAATTAAAAAAAAATAATAAAAAAATTATTGTGCTTCCATTCGGGCAAGCCAATCGTTATCGTCAGGAGTGTCTTTTGAAGTAGTTGTTGTCACCTGTTGGGGTGGTGCTGTAAAAGGTGTTGTAGCTTCAATTTCTACTGGAGCTTCTGGAACTGGTGGTAATGCCTCATCTTCAATTGGGGAATTAAAAGTTGAGGTGATTGGCTGGTGTTGTGGTGCCTCTGGAAGGATACTCTGAACGACTTGTGGTTGTTCAGAATTGTCGAGATATGTGAGGGCTGAATCCTGCAGAACTTGTTGGGAAGGGGCTGTTGCACTTTGTGCTTCAACATTAAGTTCTGTAATTCTTTTTTGTACATTTGAGATTTCTGCTGTTTCGTGTGTAATATGCTCAATTAGCTGAGAAGTACATATCTTCACGGTCTCAAATGTAGATGCAGATATTTCATCACTATTGTGTTGTAACTTTGCATCAAATACCAACATTTTTGCGGATTTCAATTGTTCGTCTAACTCTATTAATCGTCCTTCAAGTATTGCTTTGATTTGTCTTTCTGTTTCATCTAATGTTACAAGCTTCGACTTGTATTTTTCATGAATGATTTCTGCATCTTCTTTCATGTCATCGTTGTCAGAAACAATATCAATCAATGCTTTGAGACGACGGAGAGTTAGTTGTTTTTCACGAATTAGTCTTTGAGAATCTAATCTCCATTTTGGAATGAAAATAACAACATCGCCTTGACTTACAAGCTGATCAAATTGGATTTGCTGTAATCCTTGAGAGTTGCAGTCAACACCCACTGTTTGGATGCTTCCGTCGATGTCTGTCATCGTTCCAATGACTTTACCCATGAATGTTCCGTACATATCTTTGACGCTTTTACCGATTATATCGATATCGTCTTGGGGCATATTTAGAATCAAGAGGTTTGTATAACCTACAAAGTGTTAGAAAGGTTACCCGATTAGGTAAGATTTTTTTCACAAACAAAATTCACTAAAAACCTTAGAAATTTTAAAATTGAAAGACAGAAATGCTATAATATGATCCAAAGAGAGGAATTAGAGCAGATTTTGAGCTTTGTCTCAAAACGTTGGTTTGAGATCACTCAAGATCCCGAAAATAAGGCGATGCAAACCTTACCAACTAATTTCTGGATGAATTCCATTGGTGGAAAAGCTGGAAAAGGAAGATGGGTAACCATGTTAATGTATACTGAAAATGAGGCAGACGCAGATGTATTCAAAGATGTTTTGTTAAAATGGCAAGCAAAAGGAATGCAAGCAAAAAGCATGCAAGTAAATCAAACCCCCGATCTAATTCAGATTGGAAAAAAGAAATAGACTATTAATATTTGTAGAAGTTTAGAAGTGTGTTGTCAGAATTTTCAAATAAGGAAAAAAAAATTCTGTCAAACCATTTTTCAAATACAGATGAATCAGTATTTGCAATAATCACCCCTAAGCAAGTAGATCGAGGAGCATTGATGTCTCGTTATAGCAGAACTAGTAAAAGTATGAGGCGAGTATTTTTGGATGAATTTTTAAAAAATAAAAATAGAGGTGAAGAATTTTACGACAGGGTACTCTTAGAGTATGGTGATGATTCTGTAGCAGAACTGGGAGAAGCACAAATTGCAATAGAAGGTCTTTCTAACATTGCCGTTAAAAAAATTGAAGATAGGAGAATGGGATTGTCATATTTGGAAAAATCCTCTCGATATGTTGCATGGGATAAAAAAATTAATGGGGCCTATCAATTTTATCGAGATCCTGTTTTAATGGATTCCCCATATGCAGATACATATCTAGATACTTGTAATTTTTCCTTTGATGTATATTCTAAAAACATTGAACCCATGATAAATTATGTAAGAGAGAAATATCCTATTGAGAAATATTTTTTTAAAGATTCAGAAGATCAAAAAGAAAAGCCATTTTCAAAATTACAAAATGAAACTGATATCAAATCTGCCAACATGATTTACAAAGGATCAACGAAGGCCAAATCCCTAGATATTCTTAGAGGGCTTTTGCCTGCATCTACTTTGACCAATGTAGGAATTACAGGAAATGGTCGTGCCTTTGAGTATCTATTAACAATCCTATTATCCTCAGAACTTGATGAAGAGCAAAATTTAGCCTCAAAAATCAAAAAAGAACTCAATTCCACAATCAAATCTTTTGTACGGAGATCCGATGACAAATATGGTAAAGCATTACAAAGTTATTTGAGACAAGTAAGAACAACAACACAATCCATTGTTGCCAAAGAAATTAAATCAAAGTCAACTTTAGGCGGGATGACAAAATTAGTAGATTATGAATCTGAAATTAATTCAATTGATAAAATTATTACAAGTATAGTTTATGAACAATCTCCAAGTACATCCTATCAGAATATTTTACTCCAGGTAAAAAAACTTACAAATAAAAAGAAAATTAAAATTATAAAATCTCTTGCAAATCTAAGGCATAATCGAAGACATAGGCCAGGTCGTGCATTTGAGACAGTGTACTATACTTTTGATCTTTTAAATAATTTTGGAATGTTTAGAGATTTACACCGACATCGAGCTTTGACACTTGAGCGTCAGTTACTTACCACAGATCATGGATTCAACACTCCAAATGAAATAAAAATTTTAGGAATTGGTAAAGAATACAAAGAGTGTATGATCAAAACAAAAGAAACATTTGATAAGATTAGAATAAAGAATCCAGAACAAGGTCAATATGTTGTTAATTTTGCATACAACTATCCATATTTCATGAAATTTAATCTCAGAGAAGCCTGTCATTTAATTGAATTAAGAACCATTCCACAAGGTCATAAAGACTATAGACAAGTTGCTCAACAAATGTACAAGCAAATTAAAAAGGTGCACCCAAATTTGAGTCAAATTATGAAGTTTGTAGATCTTAAAGAATATGATTTAGAACGATTTGAATCTGAAAAACGAACCGAAGAAAAAAAACAGAAATTAATAAAATAGTAAATATTCTAATAGGATTAGCAATAAAATTGTCTGTGAAAGATAAAATCGTAAAAAATGTAGAAGAGTGGAAACAAAAACTTTCCCCCGAACAATATAACATATGTTTTAACAAAGGAACAGAACCACCATTTTCTGGAAAATACTGCGATAGTAAAGAAAAAGGAATTTTCAAATGTGTCTGTTGTGGGGAACCCTTATTCCATTCAAATACTAAATTTGATTCTGGGTCTGGCTGGCCAAGTTTTTTCGACCCTGTGGCAAAAGAAAAGATAGAGTATATCTCAGATTCTTCTCTAGGCATGGTTCGTACGGAGGTCAATTGTAACAAATGTGGCTCACACTTAGGACATGTCTTTGATGATGGTCCAAAACCCACCAATCTTCGATATTGCATAAATTCAATTTCATTATATCTTCAAAAAGAAGATTAAACAATGCTAGGGTAAGAAAAGACATGAATAAAACATCCAAATATCCTACGTTTCAAAGGAAAGGAGAATTTTGAGAATAATACTTTGTGGATTTGGAGTAGTAGGTCAAAGCCTTGTAAAATTATTTGATTCACGATCAGAGGATCTTTATGCCAAATATGGTTTGAGACCAAGAGTAGTTGGAGTATTTGATAGTAAGGGAAGCGCAATAGATTCTTCAGGTCTTGATCTTCAAAAACTAATAGAGACTAAAAAGAAATTTGGTACCGTTAAGAATTATTCATCAACAAAAAATAATTGGTCGGGATTAGACATTATTAAAAATCTAGATGCGGAGGTTTTAATTGAAACCACAGCAAGCAATTACAAAGATGCAGAACCTGGAATGAAACATATTATCACTGCCATGAAAAAAGGAATGCATATTATTTCAGTTAACAAAGGTCCATTGGCCCTTGCATTTCCATCTTTGTTAGAATTGGCAAAATATAATCAGGTACTGTTAAAATTTAGTGGAACAGTAGGTGGTGGGACACCAATTTTAGATTATGCAAAAGAAAGTTTACGGGGTGAGCAAATTACATCATTTGCAGGAATTCTGAATGGGACTACAAATTATATCTTGACTAACATGGCAAATGGATTATCCTTTGAATCTGCATTAAAAGATGCCAAAGACAAAGGATATGTTGAGGCAGATGAATCCCTAGATCTTGATGGCCTTGATGCTGCAGCAAAATTGGTAATCCTTGCTAATTGGATTATGGGAATGAAAGTCACCATGCCAGATATCAAATGCACAGGCATTCGAAAGGTAACAAATGAAGATATTAAAAACGCTGCAAAGAAAAAATGTGCCATTAAACTAATAGCCTCTTGCAACAAAACTCTGGAGGTAAGTCCCAAAGAAATTTTACTTGATGACCCACTTTGCGTTAATGGAACACTAAATGCCATTGCATTTACATCTGAGCATTCTGGAACTCAAACAATTATTGGGAAAGGAGCCGGCGGAATGGAGACTGCAAGCTCTATTCTTCGAGATTTGTTAGACATCAGACAAGAGACAGCAAGAATTTGAAATCAAATCTAATCTCAAAAAGCGAAACTGCTGCTGTATTAAAAGCAGTTTCAGAACAATGGAATATGGGATTTCCAAAAATTAAAAATCTCAAAGTGCACGAAATATCAACTGAGGCTCAAATAATAGTAGGAGATGGAATAAAAATTTTAAAAATTAATGATGAATATGTTCCTTTTTTATCAGAAACTCAAACGTTAAAGAAATTTCCATATGTCATGGTGGATATGGGTGCAGTGAAATTTATGTGTAAAGGTGCAAACGTTATGCGACCAGGAATCAAAAAACATTCTGAATTTCAAAAGGGCAGTGTAGTGTGCATAATTGAGGAAACGCATCAAAAAATTTTAGCAGTAGGAAAAACACTCGTATCCAGTGAAGAGATGGAAACTATGGAAAAAGGCGAAATTATTAAAAATATTCACTATATTTCAGATAAATTCTGGGAGATTGGAAAAACGCTTATCTAAATATTCTAGGATGAACCGATAATCAAGACATCATCTACCTCTACTATCTCTTTTTGATGTGATTCATGTGTTACAAATCGTAGATTAAAGTCACTTGTGCTAAGGTAGCTGTCTAGATTAACACTCTCTTGGTGCCATACATCATCATCACCTGATTGATTTGTCCAGTTAAAGATAGTATTCCATTGACTACCATCATACAATTCTACTTTGAGATACTCTCCTGTATCTAAATCAGTATCCACATATCTCCAAAATGACAATGTTGCAGATGAGGAAGAACTAAGGTCAACTTGAGTACTCATGGTAATGGTACAGGTGCTATCACAGTTATCAGCGTGTGCAACAAGATTGGATGAATTACCAGGTACTTGTTTTTCACCTGGTGACTCTAGTTTCCAGTCCCCCTCACCACTCTCACTCCATTTTCCAAATCCTGATTCAAAATCATCAGAGAATATACTGAAACTGGCAGGTATATCTGAGACAATTACATTAAAGGTTGTAGGAGGAGCTGTATTTTCTGCAGTATCAGTTGCATTACAGGTAACTGTGGTGCTACCGATTGCAAATGTTGTGCCAGATAATGGTGAACATGTAGCTAATCCTGGAGAATCTACATTATCACTAGTTGTAGGTGAGGTGTATGATACCGGTACCCCTGATGCACTAGTTGCTACTGCATTTACATCAGAGTGTGCTGCAATGACTGGTGATTCAGTATCTTGTGGTGGAGAATCATCATTTGTTATAGTACCTACTCCTTGTGAATCAATAATCGTACAACCAATACAATTTGATAAATTAACCCTAAACATTTCATCTGATTCCAATACACCATCACCATTGACAGATATTGCAATTGTCTGAGTTAATGGACCACCAGATGCAAAGTTTAGTGTAGATGAAATAGAACTATAGTCAGTAGGTGCATTTGCAGTGTTATCTACAGTTTGGTATAGCAAAGATATTGTCGGAGTATTTGCACTACGTGTCACAGTAAATACAAAGTTATTACTTCCAGAGTTCCCTTCTGTTAGTGTAACATCATTTATTGTGATGGTTTGAGTTGTGATATCAGGAAATGCAACAAGAACACTAAAGTCTACCCAGAATATTGCTCCAATATTTGCATTCGGTCTTGCTGCAATTACTGGATTCATTATGGATGATGCGGGATCATTCAGACTACCCCACCATGAAATATCTGATGGATATCCTATTTGAAATCCTACCTGGGAATCTCCAAAATGATCAATCCAGTCAATGTATTCATTTGTTATAACGGATAAAGAACCTACATTTTCACTATCTGTCAAGAACAACACATTATCTGGTCTTGCATTCGAAAGGTATGCAGAGTCCCAATGTTTTACCATTAAATCATAATTTGGATCAAATGTCTTTACTTGGGCAGCCCATGTATTGACTTCACTATCAGTAAGGGGTCTTCCAAATCCCGGAAATTGTGCTTCGTGATACCATTCAGCATCAACACCAAAACCAATTACAGATGGATGGTGTTTGTATCTATCCATTATCAAATTCATCAGCATTGGAATGTCTGCGTCAGCTGATTCGACTTGCAAGTATACTTTGAGCCCTGCAGAATCATATGCATCAAGTAATGGCTCTATTTTATCAATAGTACCAAAGTTCACGTTAGGATAAGAGCCAGATGGTTTTGGAAATGGTAAGAATGTAGAGGTAGCTGTTCCCGGAGATCCATCAATCTCACCAATTACAAGTACACCACCTGGTGTAAATCCCGGGAATTTGGCAGCCATTTGTTGTGCAACGCTAATCCAATAAGCAGGATCTGATTGGTCATGTCCTGTTGGAAGATAATCACCATATTGAGATGAACGCCATCCTGCAATTTGGATCGGAGTATCTGGTATATCTGAGACAATTACATTAAAGGTTGTAGGAGTAGCTGTATTTTCTGCAGCATCAGTTGCATTACAGGTAACTGTGGTGCTACCGATTGCAAATGTTGTGCCAGATAATGGTGAACATGTAGCTAATCCTGGAGAA
>DATKYM010000033.1:0-16842 GCA_035528495.1 Nitrosopumilaceae archaeon | reverse complement strand
CCGATTATGTGTTGCAGCTAATCACAAACAAAGCTATGACATCACGTGACATACAAATCACATTAAAACGAAGTAGAGAACATACGTCCAGATTAATGAAGAAGTTATTTGAGGATGGGTATGTCAAAAGGAATGTGGATTCGAAACCCTATTCTTACTCCATCTCTGAAAAGGGAAAAGAGAAAATAAGTCTTAAATCATCAAGTCCAATTATAGCATAATCTTATTTTTTGATCTTCTAGACTCCTTTAATCATAAAATTAATAGATGAAAGTCTTAATGAGTGGTTATTTATAATTAATTATAAATTATATATATTATTAATTTATAATAATTATATGTCTATTCAGGAAAATGAGGTTTTAGTAAAAATAACCTCTGCAGGAACAATATCAATTCCAAAACAATTTAGAAAATATATGGATATTCAAAAAGGTGAGTATGTGAAATTAATTTTAGGTAAAGATAGGTTAATTGTGCGTAAGATAACAATTTCGTAATTTTATTTTTGTTTTTGAATAAGTTTTATGGTTTGATAAGTCCATTCACGACCAGTCCTAACTCTATCAACCTTACCTTTTGTGGAAAATCGGGACAAATATGTCGAAATAATACTTAATTTTACAGGCTCGTTGTATTCATCTTCATATTTTTCTAAAATATTTGTAGATGTAAATTTACCCATTGGGAAGAACTTGTTTACAATATGCCAGATTTTTCCTCCAATAGAGTCAATAGGTGCGGTCCCTTGCTCTTCTTCAATATTCATCAAGTCCATCATTTCAAATATCTTAAGGACTTTATCCCTAGTAACATTCCCCTCTAATTTAATATCATAACGGGCTCCATCAGAGTCTTCCATGTCGATACGAATTCGTTTTTTGGCCATCTTTGAGATCTATGAGGATCGATTGTTAACAGTTCAATAGATCCGAGAAGTTTTGTTAACTGTGTGGTTTGTTAACATTGACTGCCTAGGACACGCCTAGAGTATTTTTTGTTATTAACAAAAATTTCCATAATCATTAATCAAAGGCATCTAATTTATGCCTGGAATGGAAATGATGGGGTAATTATTGGATATTCACAGTGTTAACATCAATCTTAACGCCTGGAATGGAAATAATGGGGGTAAAATGGGGTTTTTAGAAGATTTCTTAACAGGAAATTAACAATATGTTAACTCAATAATAATTTGTTTACCCACACACCAATATTTCCACTCTTCTTTTTCTTTAATTTTTTTTATTGGAAATATATAACTAAAAATAATTAATTATAAACTGAATTAGAGTTAGTATTGTATTCTATACCCTCTTAATTCAGATATGATTATGTTATTGACTAGTAGAAACAAAGGTGTGTGAGTATGTCAGACCCAATTGATAGATTACTAGATGCTGCTGAATCTGGAAATTCTATAATAAAAAATAGAGAAATTCTCCATTTTACATACATTCCAAAAATTATCCAACATAGGACTTCCGAACAAGAACAAGTAACTCAATCACTTCTCCCTATCCTTAAAAAATCCAGACCTTCAAATCTCTTAGTTTATGGCAAAACAGGAACTGGAAAAACCCTAGTTGTTAAGAAAGTAATATCTAAAATTCAAGATAGGGTAGAAAAGTCCAATTTTCCTATAAAATTAGTATACTCAAACTCAAAAGAGGAGACCACACTCTATGGTTTGTTAGTAAGTTTTGGAAGGCAATTAGAATTAACTGATAAGGAACTACCCAGCACAGGACTTGCAATTAGTGAGGTCTTTAAGCGAATTTTAAACATTATAGATGAGAGGAAGATCAATGCAATTTTTGTAATAGACGAAATTGATTATCTTGCCCAATTAATCTCCAAAACAGGCAAGGATATCTTATACCAACTAACTCGGGCAAATGAACGACTAAATCAAGGTTCCTTAACTTTGGTGGGGATCTCAAATGATTTAACATTTAAAGAAAAACTGGATCCAAGAGTAATTAGTAGTCTTGGAGAAGAAGAAATTGTATTTACAAACTATAATGTTGAACAAATAAAAAAAATTCTTGAAGAGAGAATTAATCAAGCGTTTGTTCCTAATACGGTTCAGGAGTCGGCTCTAAATCTGTGCGCAGCTTTGGCAGGGGGGGAGCATGGAGATGCCCGAAGAGCCATAGATTTGATTCGAGTTGCAGGAGAAATAGCCGAAAGGCAACAATCGGAAAAAGTTACTGAAGAACACGTACGAGAAGCATCTCAAAAAATTGAAGAAAACAAAGAAGAGACCTCACTCAAATCATATCCACTACACGAAAAATTGGTAATTTTAGCAATTATGAAGGCTGGAGGATCATCAACTGGAGAAATTTACGCAACTTACAAGGCCCTATGTAAAGTGGTGGGACGTGATGAACTCACACAAAGACGGATAACTCAAATGTTAAGCGAAATCGAATTATCTGGAATAATTAACGGCAGACTAATCCATCAAGGAATTCATGGGCGAACGAAAAAATACAAACTAACAATATCATCTGAAATGATAAAAAAAACCTTCAAAGATGATCTAACTTTGCAAGATATTGTCTAGTTTTGAATTATAATTTTGATGAAGTACTTGGAATGTTTTCAAATTTACCATTAATGCAATGCCTGGATTTGGAGTCATCCCAACACTTGCCTGGAAAGGAGTTTGATTTTGCCATGAGCCGGAATTTATCAAAAGAATCCCTTTGTACATATCTAGTTGAGCCCGATGAACGTGACCAACATGAAAAATATCAGGAATATCCTCAATTACCAACAAATCCTCTAACTCAGGAGCAATAGGAGTCTGGCTACCATAAATAGGACTTAGGTGTCTTGTCCTAAGGAGTTGTTTCATAACGTTGGTAGGACTATCATAACTCAGACCTGGTGTAGTTTTTACAATGTCATCGATGCTTTGCCCATGAAACATCAATACCTTTACACCATTTAATGAAATAATCGCTGGGTTACCCACCATAATCACATTTTCTCTTTCCCATAATCCAGAATTGAATTTTTTTGGTATTGCAGGTTGTGGTAATGCTCTTCGGCCAGGATCATGATTTCCAGGTATAATGAATATTTTTATGTAATCTGGAATCTTACTAATTAAATCCTCCATCTTTTTTAATTGCTCTTCAATAGTTTGACAGATTAGTTCTTTGTCCTGGTTTGGATAAATCCCAACTCCATCTACTGCATCCCCACCAATTAATACAAATCTAATTTTACGCGCTACAGGATCAGGACTTGATAACCACAAAACAAATTCACTGAATTCATCTTCCATGAAATATTTACTTCCAATATGCAAATCTGAGAGAAAAACTGCAAATGTTTCTGATTCTGACCTATTTGAGGGCTGGTCGGGTATATCTGGAGAAATCAAATCTTTAATAATAAAACCAGAATTTTTCCCAAATCCTACTCGTGCCATAATAAATTGGTCATTTAACAGCAAATCTGCAGTCTTCTGCAAATCATTATCGAAAATAATTCCTTCAAACGAGCCTGATGGATCCTCTAACAACAATTTTGTGACATTTCTTTCACTAGTTCTTGCAGTCACCAATCCACACACATACAAATCATCATTAGATTTTGTTGATTTTATTGAGGAAATAGACTTTAACATTTTGGATTCAGGCCTATCAGAAATGATTCTTTTTAGTTTGTTAAATCGGCTAGCAAACAAAGAGTTGTAGCCACTAATACCTTCACCGCTAGTAATTTTCAAAGTTGGGTCAAAAAGTACTTTATACTCATTTTGAAGATTTTTGTCTTCCTTTATTCCAAAATAATTTTCTAGGTCATCTTGATTGATCTGAAACTTTTTTTGTTTGCTTTTCTCATGCACAATTTCTTTAATTATTTTTTCAAGTTTTTTTATATCTACATTTTCTAAAAATTCAAAAGCATTAGGATGAATTTGAAATCCTTTATTCAAAGCATAATTCAAAGCAAGCGTTAATTCCTTGTTCAACGTTCAAGAATAATTTCTGGTTTAATTAAATCTGCGCCTATGCCGAACCCTCAAATATTGTAGAATGAAAAAAATACCGTGTCAAGAATTAGAATAATCACTTTTTTTGTATTTATGGGATTGTTTGCTGGAGCCTTTCAGATTGGAACAATGTCAGAGGTAAGTGATGAGGATGCCAATATCTTCATGGAGGAATTTGAAAAATTAATAGTAGATATTGACGCAATTGGAATTTTCGTTCATAACACAACCATTTCATTACCAATGTTTATCCCAGGATTTGGAGTAGCTTGGGGATTGTTTTCTGCCTGGTCTACTGGATTCGCTTTTGCAGCGATAACCTCTTTAACACCAGAATTAAAAGAAATCCCACCTCTTGCAATTCTTTATCTGTCTCCATTTGGATTAATGGAGCTTTGTGCCTATTCACTTGCAACATCAAGGAGTTTTATTCTAATTAGAGCAATTACAAAAAAAACTAATCTTAATCCTTTTTTAAAACCAACTCTAATTGAAATCGGAATTGTAATTGGGTTGCTTATAGCTGGTGGGTTTTTGGAAGATTATATGATTAAACTTGCACAAGAAGAAGGTCTTCAAATGCCAAATCTTTAGGCTCAAATATTATGTTTAGATATACTATATCTTACATCTAAAAAAATTTAGTAGCAAATTATAAACTAAATTAAAGGAAAAATATAGCATGAATATTTCCGTTATAGGACTTTTAGCTTTGCTTGTATCGTCTTCCGGTTTTTTCATAAATGATGCTTTTGCTGAAGTTAATGAAAATTCAGCCTACCTTCTTGAAGGTTCTGGCTTTGCAGTGACTGAAGAATTTATCCGACTTTCAGAAATAGACATCGGTTTGTCATCTCATCAACAAGTTGGTAGCAGTATTGACTTTTTGATAGAAGATGGATTTATCACATTGGACAATGAAGATTTTATAATATCAGAACTTGAGGGAAAATTTCTTCGTGAAGGACGATATATCAGAATTAACGGAAATATTGAAAGTATGGGAGGTTTTGATACAACCATTAGTTTCTTTGGACGCTTAGTTGAAGAGAGCAAAGATGCAGCGATATACGGATTTACAGGAAGAATTACAACTTTAGATAATTCATACAAAATAATCTATACCTCAAAACTTTCTCAACTAACAAAAGTAATTGATACAACTGAAATTAGTATTGAAGACGAAATGCTTACAATACATATCCTGCCTGGTTCCTCGGGTCAAGGAGTAGCAGATAGCTACATTGAGAGTGGTGAAACTAGAGATCCTAGACTTGGAGATGTCAATCCATTAAGATTAAGCTATTTCTCAGAGGACAGGATCACAGTTGAGCCTGGAACAACCATTTCTTTTGTGAATGATGATAATGTTTCCCATAGTATTATCAGTGGAAAAGAAAATTATAACGACCGCCACGATCCTTTCACCCCTGATGGTAGAATCTCAACTGTAGAAATATTTCCAGGAGAATCAATTAACATAACATTTGATGAGGTGGGATTTTACAGATTATTTGATCCAACATATCCCTGGATGAAAATAGTTGCTTATTCCTTCCCCGATGTAGATAGATTAATTCTTGGTTCGACCAAAAATCAACAAAGAAATTAGTTTTCCCACTGCCATTTATAATTCATATACGAATCTAATTTGGTTTGGTTGAAAACCATCACAGATAGATCAGAAAATTCCTTTCCCTCCAAATCTTTTACAGTCCCTACGAAACTTGTCTCATTTTTAGTGGTTAATTTCTCAAAAACATGAACTTTCATATTTGCCGTATGAAAATTATTTCCCCTAAGATAAATCGCAATTTCTGAAGGCATAAAATGCTTGTCACGTTGTTTGGGCCATGGCCTTGGAACCAAAATAACGCTAAATCCATCAATCAAGGCTTTTTGTAATTCAAGTTTCTTTTCTTCTATAGAGGTAGTAACGTGCATAGTAATTACTTTGGATTTATCCAAAGGAACTTTTGCTTTTGACGCTGCAACCTGAATGGAACTGATTCCAGGAATTATTTCTATATCACCAAAAATTTCTATTAATCTATCTACTACTTCTGATTCGGAAAAATTAACATCACCTGTAAAAGGGATTACCAAAGAACGCTCACCTAAAACTGGTAAAATATTCTGATAAGACTCTTCCTGGTTACTCATTGTAACCTCATGGATTTCTTTTCCCTCTAACAGATCTTGGATTGTTTCCAAAGTATACTTGTATCCAATTATAACATCACAATTTTGAATTATTTCCCTCACAATTTCTGTAACGTATTTTGGTGAACCTGGCCCTACACCTACAGCATAGATTCCCCCCAATTTACCTCGTAATTTTTTGTCTTTCTTTAATGTATTGCACAAAAGGCTCCCAATCTGCTTTCATGTATTTAGTAGGCTCCTTTGCGGGATATTTTACCCAATCTTGGGCAATAGAGTATTGGTGTTTTTCAAGTTTTCCATCTTGCTGATATTCCATTAGTAATATACTTCCCCATGTTTTTTCTTCATTGGAAATTTCCAAAATATCATCAAATCTTATTTCCACATTCTTCTCATTTTCCAAATCCTCTTTCAGACTATTTTCATTGTAACCATCATGAGTAATCATTGTATTTTTTGATTTTAAAAACTGAACTGTTTGTCGTTGCCTGATCGCATTCCACCATTTCTTTTTTGCCTCAGTTTTATGAACAAACATGAGATGTTTGTCAGTTAAAATTAGCATACCTTCTCTTCCACCTATTGAAAAGAATTTTTTTGATTCTCTCCAGATTGATACTAAATGTGCCTGAATAGTCTCATCAGGTTCCATATCCGTTCACAAAGCTGACTTGTTAAAAACTAATACAATTGGCTTTTATGTAAGATAATTTGAGGAATTTTATTGCAATTTTTTTTAATCATATTTGTCCTTGCTTTTGTTTTAATCGCTTTACCAAATCAATCATATGCACAATTTGATGATAAATTAATAATTTTAGAAACTAGTCAGGGAGATATTGTCATAGAGTTTTTCCCTGAAGATGCACCAAATCATGTTGAAAACTTTATAAATTTAACAGAAAGTGGATTTTACGATGGAGTTCTTTTTCATAGAATCATTCCTGGATTTATGATTCAAGGAGGGGATCCAAATACAAAGAATATTGATAACAGTACTACCTGGGGACAAGGAAATCCTGGATATTCAATAGACGCTGAATTTAACACAATTAAACATAATCGTGGTTTAGTTTCAATGGCAAGATCTCAAAGCCCTAACAGCGCAGGCTCACAATTTTTCATTGTTCACCAAAATTCTAATTTCTTAGATCAACAATATACCGTATTTGGAAGAATTGTAACTGATGAAAGTTTCGAAACTTTGGACAAAATTGCCTCATTAAATACAGCCTCTACCGTTCCAGTAAATATTGATGAAGCAAAAATTGTCAGTGCAACAACTGTTAGTCGCTCAGACTTTCCAGATTTACCTGATTGGGAAGAACCAGAAAGAGTAGGGGAAACTACCGAAACCCCCACGATACCAACTACCGAAACTCCAACCACACCAAATTCCGAAACTGAAAGTCAATTGTTTGAAAATGAAGAACTTGATGTATCATTTAGTGCACCAGAGGGATGGTCCTTACAGCAACCCCCAAAAACTGACGAAAACACACCTGATATTGTAGCTGTGGGACCGCAAATAGGAGAAATCAACCCGGTAATCTCTTTGAGAATTATTGAAAAGGATGGCAAAACTTTTGAAGATTTTATCCAAGAAAAAAATGATCTGCTTGAGGAGGTAGTGGCACAGGGTAGCTTGCAGATAATTTCTCAAGAAAATTCAACAATTAAAGGAAAAGAGGCATATGTTACTAACGCTGAGGGAATTTTCCAATCCAATAACCAATCATTTAATGTAAAATTTAAAGAAGCAACCATTTCTGGTTCTGATAAATTTTACACTTTTGCATATAGTAATGGAGTAGACGACTTTGATAACCAATTATCGAAATTTGATGATTCTGTTGATTCGTTCAAAATATTATCCGAGGTTGATGAAGGTGGTGGTTGCTTAATTGCTACGGCCACATTTGGGTCTGAGCTTGCACCTCAAGTACAACAATTAAGGGAATTGAGGGATAACACCATTCTTTCAACAAAATCTGGAGTTGCATTTATGAGTGGATTTAACCAACTATACTATACATTTTCGCCTACAATAGCTGATTTTGAGCGTGAAAATCCAATTTTTAAAGAAACGGTAAAACTCGCATTAACTCCAATGTTAACCTCATTGTCTATCCTGAATCATGTTAACATTGATTCTGAGCAAGAAATGCTCGGATATGGAATTAGTCTTATTCTAATGAATATTGGAATGTATTTTGTAGCCCCAACCATATTAATTCATAGATTTAGAAAATAAAAAATTTAAAATGATCATAAATTTATGTCACTTGTATCTAGGTATACTATGACGATAGAACGTATCACAAAAGATGATCTTATTTTATTTATAGAAAATAATACCAAAATTAGAATTGATAGCTTGGTTGAAAGTGCTTTTGAAACCGCCCAAGAAGTACATTCAGATATTAAAAGAGAAGATGGTACCTCATCATTCTTGGAAACACATGTTTGGCCAGTAACATTAGATGTTATCAAACACTATCTAAAAACAACTCAATATCTTACCACACTTCAGATAACATCAGCTATTCTACACGATGTAATGGAAGATAACGATAGAATTCTGGATCTATATACCTCTCAGGCATATGGCTTTGATGCTTACTTTAGACATAGGTTTGGAGAATATGTCTACTCTGCTTCAAATACTCTAAAAACAAAACCATTAGAAAATTACTCTGGTTCTACTGAGGAGGAACAAAAAATGACTAGATTTGCTGATTATTGTTCTGATCTTACAAATTCAAAATACGATATTAAAATTATCAAACTTGCAGACAGATTAAACAATATGAAATTTATCTCCCAAATTCCAAACCATGAGAAAATTAAAAGATATCTTAGAGAAGCTGAAGATTTTTACATTGCATTCTCTCTTTTTCCACCTCAAACCATCGATTTTTACAAGCAAATCAGAAAAGCCTACGACGATCTAAAAAGCATAAAAATTACGGCCTAAACTTTAACCATATTGATAGTGAATTCCTTTTTCACCACGAGGATGTTTCCATTCAGTTTCTTGTGAGCATGTTCCACAATCAACACATCCCTCATGTTGTATCATCACCTTGCCATCTTCTTCAGTATAACATTTTGCAGGACACAACATTACAATTTTTTTCATAAACTCACTTTGGGAATTTAATACCTTGATGTGAGATTCATGATCATCATTATAGGTTAATTTTGCAATTCTATCGGCAATTGAAGGAATACTAGGAGTATATGTAGATGAAACAGTTACTCCTAATCTTTCAGCCAATTGGATTGGAACTTTCACATAGGTATCCTCAGACTCTATCATTGGCAAGAGTTTGTCATAACCGAGAATATTTGCAAATTTTACAGCAATTCCTCTAAAGGTATTACTTGACATCAATTTTAGAATCGGGCCATACCGTGAACCAATGATATCTTTAGGCACATCTTTTGTTGCATCTAGAAATATCTTCAGATAATCTTTATCGATTTGCTTCATATCCAAGGTGTATGGGCTTTCTTCTACTAATTGCGAATAATATTGGCCCATATAATTTTCAGAAAAATCACCTTTTTCAAGAGATCTTGCTACAGCATTTGCTGCCCTGACACCATCATCGATTCCAACATTTAACCCCTCAATCCTTGGACCAACAAAAACTCCTCGACCGGCTGCATCTCCAACAAATAAAATATTTTTGAAAAATGGCTTTTCCATTCTACATCTTTTACCATCAGGAACCAATTTTGCCCCATATTCTGATTCAACATAATCGTCTCCAAAAGTCACACCAAATTTTTCAGACATTTGTTTTTCAATAGCCGATAGCTTTTCATGAATAGCCTCATTAGTTTTGTATTTATCAGAATCGATTAGAATTTTTCTTCCATTGGGAGAAAGGGAGGATTCTCGAAATTCTTTCCACGTTTTAATTAATTTTGCCACACCGAAACGAATTCGAAGTTGCTCTTCTTGCGGCAAACTCTTATCAATTTCTTTCTTGATTGGTACCACATCTTTGACAAATTCACTAACAAGCGGATTTTTTATCATAGCATCAATTAATCTATAAGGCTCTACTGGGTTTCTTACCAGAGAATCAAAATGATATACTGCTCCCAAAGATAATGTATCTCGATTAGTGTAAAGAAATCCTCCCCCAATATGGTTTAGCGTTATGTCTCCAGCAAAAAGATGTGCAGCTCCTTCATCTGAACCTATTCCAAATCTTTCTTCGATAATTTCTTCAGGTAGTTTTACTATTACTTTTACTCCCTGATACAGTTGCATAGGCGTAAACTTTGGTCTGGCGCCAACCATCTCCGCAACTTCTGAGTTGACTCCATCGGCTGCAATTATTGCCTTGACTTCAAATTCTTCAAGCTCATCTGTTTGTATGATTGTTTTTCCTTCATACCATGTAATTGATTTTACATGGACCCCAGGTATTATTCCACCACCAACTTTTTCGGCACTTTCGACGGCTTGATGTGCGAACCATGAATTGAGTTTATTCATAAGAACTGTACAGCCAAAATTAGATTGGTAATCATGTGCTTTAGTAAGATCCATCGAATATTCTTTATCTTTAGAGGTTGAATGTAGAATGTATTTTGTTATTTTTCTCTCAAATGGAGCATCATCAAGAAAATTTTCATAAAGTTCATCAACGTTAGTTACTTGACCTTTTTTTGGTTTTTTAGAATAGAGAATTCCACCTGATATGTTCTTGGATCCAACTTTGGTTCCAGCTTCTAAAAGAATGGCTTGCTTTCCAAGTTTAGATAATTGTTTTAATGCGGCAAGGCCTGCAGAACCGCCACCAATTATTGCTACGTCATATTTTTCCAAAACCAGCTAAGCCTCAACAATTTGAATTTGTTTTTTAATTTCTTCAATTAACAATGGAATCACATCTTCCATTCTTCCTTTTATGAAAATATCACATTCATCCTTTATTGGAGCATCCTCATCAGGATTGATTGCTACTACAAACCCCGAATCTTTCATTCCCCACACATGTTGCATTGCCCCGCTTACTCCTGCTGCAATATAGAGCATAGCGCTTGTTTTATGCCCACTAGTCCCAATCACTCTGTCGGGAATCATATACTTTGAATCTAATGACTGGCTAATCGAGTATGGTTTTTTTGACATTGGTAAGGTAATACCGATTTCCGCATTCAACTCTTTTGCAAGCTGTTCAACAAGTTTGATATTTTTCTCGGGGTCCTCTTTGATTCCTCTACCAAAACTAACGATAGTTCTTGGAGTCTCAAAGTCAACATCACTCTGGATTATTTCACGACTGATTATCCTCACTCTGAGGTCTTTTTCATCTATTTCTGGAACAAATTCAATTATTTGACCCTCTCTTTTTGAATCTGGGTCTAATGGTTCAAAAACCCCAGGAATTATGCTACAGGCCTGTGGGTGATAATCTCGTTTAAACGCTGGATTTCGATTATCTAGACAAAGAATTGTAGTCCATAAGAATCCAGAAAAATCTGGTCTATACATCTCCAGAGTTTTTTCATAAGTTTCTTTTGTACCACCTGTTTTTTGTTGATGAGACATTTCAATATCTTCTATTACAAGTTGATTAATATCCGAAGCCAGTCCAGAATCGAGCTCTGCTAAAACAGTAGATGACAAGTGTCTTCCAATACTGTCAGCTGCAAAAAACATGTATCTTGGGCGCCTAAAGTTTTCGGCATATTCAGATTCTATTTGTCCGCCAATTTCTTTGTCATTTGCAATTTGACTGATAACTTTTGTGTAAATTGTATTCCTAATTTCTTCTAACTGTGGATGGTCGCAATAAATTACTGAATCAGCGCCAATTTCGATTAACTCTTTGAATAATTCCTTAATGTTATTTCCTAAAACAATAGCTACAACTTTTTCTTTTGAGGAGTATTTTTGATTAAATCCATCCATTAATCTTCTTGCCTCGCCTATCATTTCCTTACTAACCGGTAATATTTTCCCCTGTTCAATTTCAATTACAACGTATAGGTGACGATATTTTTCTACCATTATTTTATTACCATAGCCTCAAGGGCCTCCTTCATTTTTCCCACAACTTTTTGAAGTTGATCAGGATCTGAACCATCAACAACTTCTGCCTTTCTAGTTGCAGTTGATTTAGGAACTCTCTCCACTTTGTAAACTATTGTTGGAGAACCTGGTAGCCCAACGAGAGTTTTATCTACACCAAGTTCATCAGCATTAAAAATTTTAAAATATTCCTTGAAATTTTTTACCCTTTCCTTTGCTTCCTTTTGGTATTTTTGAAAAGATAATCTTTGAGATATAGTATTGTATCTTGATTTGTAGGTTGGATCAATAGAAATGAAAACTGGTAAAGGTGCTTCAACTTCCTCAATAACATTAGGAGATCCTTGCAAACTAATCAGACGTTTTGCGCGGATGGTCCTAGTTTCTAAATTAATATTATAACTTGTTACATTTCCTAAAAATGTAAAACCAAGCTTCCAAGCAGTTTGAGGCCCAGTTTGTCCTGTTTCTCCATCAGAAGCTCGATGACCTGCAAAAACGATATCCATCTTTCCTTGCATCTTTTCAATTCCAACTCTCAACACCTCAGCCGTACCTAAGGTATCAGCTCCTGCAAAAAGCCTATCACTGTACAAATGAAGTTCTTCAGAATCAGAAATTTCTTGAGCTTGCATAAGGGCAAGATCCGCTATTGGAGGTCCCATTGTCCCAATTGATACCTTTGCATCATACATTACCTTTGCATAAAATGCAGCTTGGGCAGCAATTGCACTATGAGGTCCTAAAGTATTTTTTGTCTCTGCTCGATTGAGGGTTCCATCAGGATTATAGCTAACATTTCCTTCGGAAAAGTCAGGTTCTAGCTTTATGATCACAGCCACATTTAGAGACATAATTTTGCCTTCAAAATCGTATTAATAAATTGGTTTCCTCTAATTTCAGTAACAAAACCCAAATTTGTTAATTTTACCAAACATCATCTACTTCATCAAGAACCTTGTATTCTTTTATTGGTTCTTTATCTGTAAACTTTAATCTGGAAATATCTCTGTCAAAAAACATATCAATTGTCCAATCTAATAATACTCTTAATCGTTTATCCCATTTAGGAATTTTCGAGATGTATACATTTCTCCATAATGCCCAAGCCCAAATTCCACTAATATTCAAACCAAAAAAGGAAGCAACACCATTTCTTTTTCCAATAATTGCCATTTGCCCTCTTGACTTGTATTGAAATTTCTTCATCTCTTTATTTCTAATTAAGGAAAACAAATTATGAGCCGCAGATTTAGCCTGGGCTTCAGCTAATTGTGCTGTAGGGGGAAATGGTTTTTCAGTTGCCGGATCCATAAAAAGAGCACAATCTCCAATTGCAAAAACTCCTGGAAATTCTAGGACTTCTAAAAAATCATTAACAATAATTTTTCCTCTTTCAGTTTTAAACATGGATCTCTTGATAGTATTTACAGGTGTTACTCCAGCAGTCCAAATCATACTTCTTGTTTGAATAGCCTCTATTTCTGAACTGGTTTTGTTTTCTGGATTATCACCAATTTTTTTCATCATTATCTCGTATCCATCAAAACTCGTAACAGCTGTTTTTAATTTAATTTCAACACCATGCTTTTTCAACAAGTTATGAGCAAACTTTGCCAATTTTTCACTAAAACCAGGTAAAATATTTGGAAGAGCTTCTAAAACAATTACTTTGATTTCATCTTTCTTAATTTTAGGATAATATTTTCTTGCATCCAATAACAAATCCATTATTTCTCCAGCTGTTTCAATTCCTGCAAAACCACCACCAACAATTACAAATTTAAGTAAACTTTTTCTAAGAATAGGGTTTGATTCGTTTTCTGCTTGTTCGAGCATATCTATTACTCTATTACGAATTGTCATGGCATCATTTAGGGTCTTTATTGTGTAGGCATGTTTTTCCACATCACTCATTCCAAAGAAATTAGTTTCACTCCCAAGAGAAACTACTAAAAAATCATAATGGATAGAAACCCCCCTTTTTTCAGGGGTTCCCCATAAATTTACAACCTTCCCGTAGGGATCAATATTTTTTACCCTTCCTTCGTAGAACGTTGTTTTTTTGATGATGGTACGAATTGGCATTACAATATGCCTTGTAGCAAGCATTCCTGCTGCTACTTGAGGAAGCATTGGAGTAAATAATAAAAAATTATCTTCACTGATAAGAACAATCTCAATATCATCATCGTTTCCAAAATACTTCTCTAATTTTCTAGTACACTCTACTCCGCCATATCCTCCTCCTAAAATGACAATTTTTTTCTTATTTTTGGTCAATAGAACATGTTTTCCAAAATAGGAGAATATATCCTATGAGATTAGTTTCTTACTAAAATATCCAAAACTAGGCAGTTCTAATAATGTCAGAATGCAGAACATCATATGCCCTTGATGCATCTTTTTCATTTAAAATAATAATGATATTGTCTTGGCTGAAAAAAGCACTGGCAAGTTCAATTCCATTATCGTGTAAAACCTCTGCCACATAAGATACTACATCCGACTTGTTCTTGTTTGATGGAATTGAAATTCTAATTTTTGCCAAACCTGTACTAAAAATATCCTCTTGATTAGGAAGTGAATCAAAAATTCGACGAATCCCCTCTAAATCTTCTGTGAGAAATCTAAATGAATCAGATGACCTAAAAAAATCATAGTTACTAGTGATTTTTGAAAATTTATCTAATATCATTAAAGGATCAATTCCTTTAGAATCATTTACTGAAAATTTAATATCAACCATCCCATCTGTGAGAGCTAATCTAGCATTTTTTAAAACTGATTTTTCTTCCACTTCATCTTTTACCTCAAAAGAATCTGCATATCGTTTGATTGCAACTACTAGGGTATTCAAATTCACAGAATTTCCAAGAACCCTCTCTACATCAGGTTGAATTTTTACAGCAAGAGCAGTGTAATTGATTAAATCCATTTTCATACAATCAAAAATCGAACGGTTTCGATTAATGATCTCCTTGACTACCTCTGGGACTGACATACTGGTTAGCCTCAACAAATAATATTATATATTGTCAAATATAATAGCATTATGTAAGAAACTGTAATAATGTAAGTAAAATATATATAATGTCATGTATATTACATAAGTTAGATAAATATGACAATATTTGATGATGAATTCAATAGAATCTTCCGAAAAATGTCAAGCTCTTTTTTTAACATAGATGATATTTTTGAAGAATTCAAAACAAAGGGAGCTAATGCAGGTCCATTTTGTTACGGTTATACTATGACCATTGGTCCGGATGGAAAACCTGTTGTACAAGAATATGGAAATGTAAAACCCGAATTACTGCCAGCATCTAATACTAGAGAACCAATTGTTGATACAATTGTTGACGAGAAAGAAAATCTGATAAAACTAGTAGCCGAAATGCCAGGTGTTGACAAATCAGACGTAAAAATTGTAGTACAAGACAAATCAGTAAATATTTCTGCAGAACAGGGTGAAAAGAAATACCAAGTCAATGTACCAATTAAATACAAAGTGGATGAAAATTCTGCAAAGGCCTCATACAAAAATGGAATTCTTGAGCTAATCTTTAAACGAGCTGAAGATGAAAAACCAAAAAGTAAAACGGTGGAGGTTGAATAAACCCCTTAAAATTTTTATGGTGATTAAATGAGCGAAGTCGTTTTAAAAATAGATGAAATACCACAACAGCATGTGGGAAGAGGAAGAGCTATAATTGATCCAAAAATTATAGAAGATACCAATTGGAATACAGGACAAATTTTAGAATTAACCTATAACAAAAAAACACACGTAAAAGTTTGGCCTGGTTCTCCTGGAGAATATGGAACAGGTTTAATCAAAATCGATGGAATAACAAGACAAAATATTGGTGCAGGAATTGGAGATAAAATTTCAGTAAAATCTGTGGAAGCAGTCAATGCTGAACAAATTGTTTTATCACCTACTGAAAAAATTGCGATAGATGGATTACAGGAATATATGATTTATAATTACTTGAATCATGTATTTACAACTGGTGATTCAATTTCATTAAGTACTCAAATGGGAGGAAGAGTCCAGTTTGTAATTACTAGTACCAAACCATCAAAACCAGTAATCGTTGCAGAAAACACTATTTTCAAACTAGGTCCAATGACTAAAGCAATTGATGTATCTATTCCACGGATTACATACGATGAACTAGGTGGTTTGAAAAAAGAAGTTCAAAAAATCCGGGAAATGGTAGAATTACCAATGAGACATCCAGAATTATTTGAAAAAATAGGTGTTGAAGCTCCAAAAGGAGTGTTATTGTATGGACCTCCGGGAACTGGAAAAACTCTATTGGCAAAAGCAGTTGCAGGTGAAACCAATGCACACTTTATCTCCCTTAGTGGGCCAGAAATAATGGGAAAATACTATGGCGAAAGTGAAGAAAGATTACGAGAGATTTTCAAACAAGCCGAAGAAAATTCGCCAAGTATAGTTTTCATAGATGAAATAGACTCTATTGCCCCAAAACGAGAAGAGGTATCTGGAGAACTTGAAAAAAGAATAGTTTCCCAACTTTTGACATTAATGGATGGTATGAAAAGTAGAGGAAAAGTTGTAGTTATTGCA
>DATKYM010000032.1:0-2871 GCA_035528495.1 Nitrosopumilaceae archaeon | reverse complement strand
ATTTTCCTTTAATAATACATTTCTGATAATTGTTCGGGTGTATTTGATATTAATTCGTCTTCGTCTATCGTCAACATCCAATTTAAAATTTCTTCGGTGGTTGTGCCATCGTCCAGGATACGGGCTATTTGTCGGGCAAGTTTGATAAACATTTTCCTATTCCTTTAATGCGTATATTGCAAGGTTGCTATTATCATCTTTAGTAATAAAATACCATGCGCTAAAATTATTTCTTAAAATAAAATTAATTTGACGTATAGTTAATCCATTCCATTTATAGTCGGGGTATAACTCATTTAAAGCTTCGATGATAAATTTCATTTTTAAAATCCTTTCAATTAACTAATTGTACCATATAGAGTCAAGTGTTTTAATCCATTTTTCGATATATTAAGGTTATGTTCTAAAAATGTTTTATCGCGTTCTATTGTCTAGTCTAGATTCCTTCATGGATTCGTTGTCTCTTCATTTTAATGTATAAGTTGGTTTTGCTTGTGGATTCAAATTGGGGGATTGTACAATGGTATTATGTCTAGGTTATATTATCTGTTTATATTGATTTTATCGGTGATTCTGCTTGTCTCGGTTCGTTTTGTGGTTGATCCCATTGCAGCCCTTCGCCTGGATGATCCCATTGCAGCCCTGCGCTTGGATGATCCCATTGCAGCCCTGCGCCTGGATGATCCCATTAAAATCCTCCAATTCATACCTTTATTATCCAATTCAAATCAGACCATTTTTGTCCGAATTCAAATCAGACTATTTTTGTCCGAATTCAAATATAATAAAATTCTTATTTTATTATATATAACAGTTTAACAGTTTTGATTAACCATATAACAGTTTAACAGTTTTGATTAACAAATTAACTATAAAATAATAACTATAACAGTGATTGCATAACAGTTGACAATTACTACTCAAGTATGCTACAATAAGACTATAACAGTAAAGGAGTCATGAATGTATTACTTAAATATCAATGATGACAAATTAATTAAATCAATTTGTCATGCAGCCTTTCCAAGTTATAACGGAAAAAAAGTACAAATTAATTACAATTGCAAACAAATTAATTTGTCTTCATATTGGAGTGGGGGGAGTCGTTCATATTTTAAAGTTATTCGTTTGGAAGATAATAAAATTTTGAATGTTCCTGAATCTCATCCAGTTTTTAACCATATAACAGGAATTGAAAATTTCATTATTCCAGAAAATTTTATTGTAGTTGAAAATATTATTTCTTCTGGAAAAAATTTAGGTTTAAAAATTCATACACCTTCACCTTCAGCCATGTTAGAATCTCAAACAGAATCATTAACCAGAGTACAAAAAATGATTTTAGCATGGATTGTTCAAATGAATAGTGCTGGACGTAAAGATGCCTTAACAAGATATCACTTTCCAAAAAAAGTTTATGATGTAATATGTAAAGAATTGGAAAATATGGATTTTGTAAAAATTAATAAAGCTGGAAGTGTTCAAGCCACATTGAAAGCAAAAAATTATCCATTAAAAAATTCACGGGATGATGGTTATTCATGGTGGGCTGCATCATACAATTGGGAAACGAAACTGTTTTCAAATGAAACTAAAATGATTTTGATTGAATACAAACAGAAATACTTTTCAAATTAATCAAACTAAATCGAAAATGGAATTCAAAAGGAAACTAAAATGGAAACTATAATGCCTGGAATAAGTTTAAAATATGTTGATAAATGGGGAATATGGGAAGCAGTAAGAGAATTAACAGCGAATGCTCGCGATACTGGAGCAAAATTTGAAGTTTATAAACAGGATGATAAATTAATCATTCGCGATTACGGAAACGGAATCTCATTACATCATTTAAACATGGGTGAATCAGGCAGCCGCGATGATAAAGAAAAAATTGGTCAATTTGGCGAAGGATTAAAAACTGCTTTGGTTGTTTTGCTACGAGAAAATAAAACGGTTGAAATTTTATCAAAAAACAGAAAAATTGTACCAGTCAAGAATACTCAAAAAACAATTGAAAAAGAAAAACAAGAAGATGGTACAATCATTGAAAAAGAATATGAGATTAACACACTATCTTTCATGTATGAAGAATCAGAAGAATTTTTCAATGGAACAGAAATAAAATTACATGGGTGGGAAGAAGAAGAAGATTACCAGGAAAGATTTTTAAATAACACTAATCCAATTGAAAACGAAAATGTAATTTTAACGAATACTTCTGGATCAATTCTTTGGGAAAAAACACTTTATAATCAAGGTGTATTTATTCAAGATTTAGAAAATTATGCTTTTGGTTACAACATTAACAATAAGGATATGAATAATCGCGATAGAAATGTTATCTCTGAATCTGCTTTACATGGACTCGTTGGTGAAATTTGGGCAAAAGTTGTGGATGATATTGGCTGGAAAATATTTTTTCTTTCAAGCCAACAGAAAAAAATGGAAACCCTTATACGAATTTATTCTTATGAATTTTCAACCGAATCAAAAAATTCAATGATAAGAGGATTTCACCTGGCATTTGGTGAAAATGCGGTATTACGCACTTCAGATGAAGCAGCAGCAGAAGCAAAACACTGTGGAGGAAAAATTATTGATCCTGATAGTTTTGGATATTATATAAGAGATTTACTTAAGCATAATGTTTTATCTGATTTTGATTTTGTTGCAGAGAAAAAAGGAAAAAAAGCATTCAATGTTCCATTATCAAGATTAACACCTGACCAAAGAAAAAACTTAACCAAAATTAAAAAAATGGCGAAAAAAGTTGAATTCTTTGGGGATGTAATTGTAGCAGAAATTCCAGATTTTCCGGCTTATTATGATCCAAATTTTAATTGTATCAAGGTTAGACCAGATGTTTTA
>DATKYM010000031.1:0-2520 GCA_035528495.1 Nitrosopumilaceae archaeon | reverse complement strand
GTTTCCAACGAGAGTCAGGTAATTATGAAATGGACATGTTACTCGCAAATGTGTGTAAACAAAATGTGACTCGATTCCCATATGAGATAGGAAGATTAGCTGAAGATATTGCGGGAGGAATGATTTGCACGATGCCATCTGTAGCAGATCTTAAATCAAAAGAGATTGGTTCTTTAATTGAAAAATATTTATCAACTTGTGAAGGAATGTGTACTGAAGATCGATTTAAAGTCCTGCGTTTTATTGAGAATCTAACAATGGGAGTTGCTTCTGTTAGTTATAGAACAGAATCAATGCATGGTGCTGGTTCTCCCCAGGCCCAAAGAATCATGATTTCAAGGCAATCGAATTTAGAGGAAAAGAAAAAGTTAGTTAAGAGAATCCTTGACATCGACTTGGAATAGCACTCTTTTTTTAATTTTCTTATTTAATTATCTAGAATTCTCGAATTTGATCAAGTTTTAGCAAAAATAAAAAAAATAAACAGTTCACAAGGATTTAGATATTAGAAATCTCCTGAGCTGAATTCATTTTCATTTAATTTTATTTCTGTTTCAACAATAAAAAATATTATATCTTCTAATTTGTTTCCATCGGAAATCTAGCTTAAAATTTATAAGAAAGAAGTGATACTATTAATGTATGCAAGTACAAGAAATATCTCCTAATCCATTTCTGAATGTTGGAATTAAATCACTTCTTTCTAATGATAATATGCTCACATTTTTTAAAAAGTTTTGTGATGCAATTACATGTCGCATCTGGAAGAGTAAAAAGCCGAAAAATTGGAAATATACAGATATTGACTTCCTCAAGGTATTCTTCTTCTCTGAAATTATAGGTAGATCGATTCATGATAGCAGCGAGATGTTGAACGAATACCTTATACACCAAAAAAAGGGAAGAAGAAAAATATTTACGGATGGGCGAAAAAGACGAACAATACCACATCAAACAGAAGTAAACAAGTATTTAAGAAAGATTGGACTACAGAAAGCACGCAATATCTTGCGAGAATGTTTGGATGAGCAATTAAAAGATGCGTTAGATAATGATCTCATCTCAAAAAAAGTGAACATATTAATAGATTTTACTGAACATCCATATTTTGGAAAAAGAGAAGATAAAATGATAAAAGGCACGAATCGGCAGAAAGGAACGAAAAAAATGCGTCATTATCTTGGATTTTCGCTCCTTTCTCGAGGAGTCCATCTTTACGCAGGATTAGATCAAGTTGCCACGGGTCAATCTAAAATTCCAATCATCATAAGTTTTCTCGATCATTTGCTCGAATTAGGATTTGAATTAGGGTACGTGTTAATGGATCGTGAATTTTACAGAGCTGAATTGTTAGACGAAATTAAAGGAATGAGAGGAAATGTCTTAATTCCTGCCAAGCAATATAGAAAGGTTAAACAATTTGTTTCTGAATATATCGAAGGAAAGGGAAGTCGGGTGAGGAAATACACGTTTTCTAGTGCTAACGAGGCAAAATTCCGTTTTTTTTCCAATGTTTACTTGATAATAAGAGCAAAACGGGGTTTTTCTCTTCAAGGGGTCAAAAGAGACTATAAAAATGGAAAAATAACTCAAAAGGATGTCCAACATAGACTTTTTACGATAATGACTACTGAGAAACCTAAAGGTAAGACAAGCTCTTGGGCGTCCCGTACATCACTGTTTTATCGACGACGGTGGTTGATCGAGACGGGTTTTTCCGACTTAAATAGAATTAATCGACGATGGAAGTCAAATCATGATAACGTGCGTTATTTGGACATGTTGGCAAGGATTCTTCTTTACAATTCGTGGAAAATGAATAAGAAGTTGCTTCAAAAATCCGATCAGAATACTCAAAATTCTAAGACTTGGACGTTAAACCAAAATCAGGATTACTTGAAAGAAACGTTTCTAACTTTAATGAGAAAATCACGTGGGGTGATTGGGTAAATATTGAATTATGTCGGTAATCCGACCATCGGAAAAACATTAAAAAAAAAGAAATACTTGAATACTAAAGAAATGAAAAAGAAATTTTTAATCCGTATGAGCACTTATAATTAGATCCGCAAATAGATTCATGTCTTTCAATAGCATGTTGAGTTTATTTTGGGATTCTATATCAAGATCCCCTGATTTCATCACTAAAACTGTAATGATGTATTTAAAAATGTGTAATTCAATTTCTTTACCATCTTCGTTTCGTCCTTTAAAATTTGCAGAATCGGACATAAAGATGTTTTCTCTTACAGTATTACATGCATTGATGAAGTCTCTTAAATCTCCTCTTAATGTTAAACCACTACTAACTCCTTGAACGTTATGAACAATTACATTTCCTGAAACATCTGAAATGATGATTTTTGCCTTTATTTCCTCTAATTGTGCCTCAGCTTTTTCCACATGCTCCTTCAAATTGGAATAGGATGACATTAGGATGTCTCGAAATATTTTTGCGAGTTCATCTTGTTGGTAAATACTTGTTAACATGTAATTGAAATCATATTCTTTAAACATGTC
>DATKYM010000030.1:0-3506 GCA_035528495.1 Nitrosopumilaceae archaeon | reverse complement strand
TATCAATTTTAAACCAGATTTAAAGGAATCCAGATTGGATCCATGGAGGCTTAACTATTTTTGGGATTAATTTGAGATTAACTGCTTATTGTTAAATCATAATTTATCATAATGGGTAATCATAGTAAGATTGAATCCAAGGCTCGAAAATTTTTCAAAACCAGATCATGACTTAGCAATAATCCGCATAATCCTCCTAACGATTATGAGTTGAATTTATTCATCATAATTTTACATAGAATATTTTATGATCAACAAAGTCAGAAACTTTTTCTTTTTTTTTAATTTAACGTTACACTATGTATCAAAATTAAAGTCGATTTTTGAGTCAAAAACGTCCTAAATGAACAAAAATTTGATTATTCAAGCCAGACTTCACGACTATAGAATTGTTTTTCTAACATTATAATTTCTGCACTAAATACGACTTTATTCTATTAAAGCACTACGAAAAAGCGTCTTTATCACTCCGATGTGCGAATGAACCCCTAAAACCAACGGGCCAAATCCACGAGTACACCTTTGACCGAAAATTAAATTTTAATCCAAATTCAGCATGGATGGTGCCAACAGTTGCAGGACTTGTCGGTCCTGGAGTATATCTGGTAAAGTTTAAAATAAATAGAAAATAAATTCGCTATTTTATTTTTGACCTAGAATAATTCTAAAACATATATCTGATAATCTAGATCATGTCCCCGCAACTGTATTAAGGTAAATTTGCGTTATAAGTGATCTCGTGACTCTAAACAATTTCCAGAAACTTTTTGCAGGTTCTTTGGCAATAATGTTAGTTGCAGGATTAACTAGTCCAGCATTTGCACAGACTCTACCTGGTCTTGCAGTTGATGTAATACCAGGGATGACTGACATATGTCCACCTGATTGGGTATCAGCAGATGATGATATCTGTATTCCATGTCCAGTTGATACAGTTTCATCAAATAATCTCTGTATTCCATGTGGTGTATTACTTGATGTTTCAGGCGCTATCCATTGTGATGTAGACAGCGATGGAATCCCTGATGAACTTGACAAATGTCCAGACACTCCACCTCAAACCATGGTAAATGAATTTGGCTGTGAAATCACTGTAGCAGGAGAACTATTATCAATCAATTCACCAGCACTAGTAATTGGTGGACTATCAAGTATGATGTGGATGGTACCAGCAGTTGCAGGAATTCTCAGTGCTGGAGTATGTCTGATAAAGTTTAGATCCAGCAGAGAATAGTTTTTTTATATTATTTTTTTAGGCATGATTGCAATCCGTAAAGAATTGATAGCTAAAGTGTAGTTTAATTTACTAACATTGGCTTATTATGCCAAATAAACACAAAAAACACATGTCAAGTTCGGAAGTATTAGATTGTGCACACTATAGGCAGGCAAATGGTTCTTACTATTGCATTCATTGCGGAGATTTACTTGATTAAATTAAAAGCAGACTTTTCTACTATTTGATTTTTGAAATTGTTTTTGATAAATTTACCTAATTTTTGACTGCTGACACTCGAAATATGCCGATAACGCGGTATTTTACCGCCAATTTATTCTATTAAAGCATCATGCAGAATTTTTAAATTTAAAAAATATGGCCAAATTTTAAATTTTTTTGATACTGTTTAAGTAATGGAATTAAGTCATGGTCTACATGTGTGAGACTCTTGATGAAATCCATGAAGCTCAATTGACCTCAATAATTGTAAAAATGAGAAAAGAAAAAGTAAAAACCGAACCAATTGAAGTTATTGCGCAATAATTATTGTAACACCAATCCTATATCCATTAGATTTGAATGAGTAAACCCTGTGACTATGCTACTATTTTGTTTTTGAAAAAATCTACCCGAATCACTATTTTTTAAATAATCTTTTAGAATGGATGGCTCAATTTTGATATTTTCAGTAATCGCACCTGCAAAAAGTGTATTTCCATCTATCCCATCAGTTCCAATTGCTGCAATAGTTAGGTTGTTTTTCTTTTGAGTATTTTTTAAAATTCTTAATACTAATTCTTGGTTTCTACCACCAGACCCCTTTCCAAGAACTTCTACTGTAGTTTCACCACCAAAAATTAAACAAGTTTTCTGTCTCTCTGGAATATTTTTAATAATTTGTTGTACTGCATCTTTGATATTTCCATAAACTTGAATTTTTTTTACCTTGTATCCCAACTCTTTTGCTTTTGTTTCCATAGCATCTATACAATCACTATTATTTGCAATAATGAGATTTTTTATTTTTTCTTGTTTGGGAGTTTCAGGTATCTGTTCATTTACACCAGTTCTTAACAGATGCAATACCTCTGATGGGATTTTATTTTGTAATTGGTATTTTTTAATAACTTCTACCGCATCAAAAAATGTTGTATTGTCCATGTAGGTAGTACCTGATGCTATTGATGAGAGATCATCTCCCTCGACATCTGACATTACAAGAGACACTCCTTGACATTTTAAATGATCGATTAATTTTCCACCCTTTATTTTTGATAGGTGTTTTCTAATACAATTGAATTCTTGTATTGTGGCACCAGACTTTAACAAGAGATCAGTTACGTGAATTTTATCATTTAAAGTAATTTTTTCGGGAAGGGCAAGAAGAGCAGATGATCCTCCTGAAACTAGGAAAATTACCAAATCATCTTTTTTCCTATTTTGAAGAAACTTTATCACTTCTTTTGCAGCCTTTACACTCGTTTGATTTGGCTTTGGATGACCTGCATTGAAGATTTGAAATTTTTTTCCAAGTATCTTTGATCTTACTCCTTTTGGAATTACTACTATACCGCCCTTTACAGGAATGATTGCATTAATTGCTCTGGTCATAGAATCAGCTGCTTTTCCAAAGGCTACGGTGTAGATATTGGAAAATTTATCGATATTCAGACTATTACTACCTACTGTAATCTTATTTGTAGTTACAAATTTTGGCAAGATATTTTCAGGTTTTGAAGCTTCCAGTCCTGATTCTAGAATTTCAAGTGTGTCCCTTTTCTTTTGCGATGTGGCAAGATCCTTGAAATTTTGAATCATCATACGAAATAGTTTCATTCTGTAAGATTATTATATCTTAACTTGTTATATCAATTCAATATACTTTAAGTATATCTATTTTTTATTCTATTTTTAATACTTTGAAATTATTTTTTGGAAAGTATAATGATTTTTTACATCAAGAACATTCTATTAAACAAAACCTGTTCAATATTGGACAGCAATGAAATAATTACGGATTAGATATGTCATAATATTGGATAATCAAAAAAGGACTCTGTTAAAAACTGCGATATATAGGGGATCAACAACAGCCTTACTATTTGCTTTAAGCTGGATTTTAACAAATGACATCTATGAAACTTCATTAATCACAATTCTCTTCAACATAATCGCTACTGTAATTTACTATTTTCATGAAAGGATGTGGTCAAAAACAAGTTGGGGGATGGTACCATCCGATAAATCCATTAAAACCTAAATTATATTATGTCAATTAGGACGATTA
>DATKYM010000029.1:0-23040 GCA_035528495.1 Nitrosopumilaceae archaeon | reverse complement strand
CTCACCAGGTTTAGGATAATTTTTGGAAATAAATTCATCAACTTGTTCAATTATTTTTGATCGTTTAGAATCAGAAATTATTTGAATGCCATATTGTTTTGCAAGAGGCTTTACATCTTCTTTAGCCTCCAAAGACGAAATTAACATGGTATGTTTTGGATCTATATCTAAAATAGGAATCAGAATCGAATTAATTTTGGATTGAGAGATCTCCGTATCATAATCCATAAAGACTGCAATTGACTCGCCATTTGAATTATTTGTTGCATATATGGGGATTTTGTGATGATTCCCACTTTTCCCCTTTACCAATACTGTGAATTCTGCTGAAAAATTAAGATTATTTAATAATGTTATCAAATCATCTCGCATTAGTTCCTCATCTGACGTAATAGGAGCATCGTGGTCCCTTAACTGATATGAATATGTTGTAACAAAACGACCAGAGTTAATATCAAAATCATGTTCATGTTTTCTACAAAACATTTTGATTATTGCGTTATCAAATTTTTCTTTACAATCAATACACTGATGCCACATTGCAGGAATTCTAATTTCTTTTTTGAAATCAATAATTTTTTTTCCACATGAAGGGCATTCTGAATTATTTGGATTTGAAAAATCATGTACTAAATTTTCTGTAATAAACCCACACTTTTTGTGCTCGTATAAATTTAATTTTTCAACATTTACGGAATTACATCCTGGGCAATATAATTTCACAGAAGAAGAAAATTTGTCTGGATGATCAGGACATATTATCAGTTTTTCATGAACTTGTCTTTTTAAAGTTCCATCAGTTACAAGATCATCCAAAAAGAGGGTATTATCTGATGATTGGCCAATCTTTGAAAGTATAGGGTATGATATACTGTTGTTATTAAAATCAATTACTGGTTTTATAGTCTTATCAGGTATTTGTTCAATCTCAAAAAGCAGATGTTGTGATTTGTCCCCAATAGCACTATTCATAATTGCGCTAGGATCATTTAAAGAACCTAGGGAATTACTTGTTTTAGGATTAGTATCATGTAGAGTATCTGACGGGGATTTTGTTTGTGTTGTATCAGATTCAAACCTTTTTTCTAAGGATGACTCTTTTGATTTATTGCCATCTTTAGAGGGTTCTTCAAGAATGTTAGAAGTGTTATTTTTTTTAATAGATTTTTCTTGTGGAGATGAAATATCCTTAATTTTTTTATTGAATTTACTAAACATTAAAAATTACCTCCAAAATCTACTTTAGTGATTATTGTCATAGGGTTTTTTACCAATTTGTATGTAAAAGAAATATGTTGTTCACCTGAACGAACAAGTGTTAAAACATTAATAATTATCATGATTTGTGAATTTGAATCTAAACATTATCAAAAACAAGTTAAGTATTTCAAAATTACCCAAGGGAATTGGCAAATCTAAATCCTCTCCAAATAATGTAGATAAGAATAAAGAGCAAAGTACAGATAAAATGGTTAATTCAGAGAAAATCTCCAAAACACCCACCGTCCCTCAATTTATGACCCTCTCAAAAATAGATTTTGACCAGTATGATGTAAGAGCAGGGTTAATCAAAGATCCAACGGCAAGAGGAGGAATAAGATATCAGATTATCGAACCCACTCTATCAAAAATGGATGCAGATGCATTAGAGGTCATTAAAAAGTTACTAATGACAGAACTCTCTGTTTCGCAGACCACAATCAAATCAAAGGAAGAAGCAAAGTACAGGCTTGGGAAAAAAATTGATAGGCTGATAAAGACATACAGATTAAAAATTCCTGAAAAAAATATTGCAAGGATAAAATACTATGCGATAAGAGATTTTGTTCATCTTGGAAAAATAGAGCCCCTAATGAGAGACCACATGATTGAGGAGATTAGCTGTGATGGAACAGATATCCCACTATATGTTTGGCATAGAGAACACGAGTCGATTCCAACTAATATAATTTATAAAACAGATGCAGACCTGAATAACTTTACAAGAAAACTAGCATACATTTGTGGAAAGCATGTGTCAATGGCAGACCCAATTGTTGATGCGACTCTTCCAGATGGAAGTAGAATCAATCTTACATTAGGACATGAGATTACAAAAAGAGGCAGTACTTTTACAATTAGAAGATTTCGAGCAGACCCAATTACGATAGTAGATTTGATAAAATTTGGAACCTGTTCAATTGACATTGCTGCATTTATGTGGTATTTAGCGGAGAAAAAATCAACGATGTTAGTTGCAGGAGGGACTGCAAGTGGGAAGACCACTGCACTAAATGCATTATCCACGTTTATCAAACCTGGACAAAAGGTGGTTAGCATAGAGGATACTCAAGAATTAAACCTCCCTCACGAGAATTGGGTTCCGGCGGTTTCAAGGCAGACCTTTACAGATACGCAAATTGGTGAAATTAATCAATTTGACCTCTTAAGAGCTGCACTGAGACAAAGACCAGATATCATTATCGTTGGGGAGACTAGGGGTAAAGAAGCATATACTTTGTTCCAGGCCATGGCTACAGGTCACGGTGGTTTTTCATCAATACATGCAGACTCTATTGAGGCCACATTAACTAGACTCGTGTCTGCACCAATGGATGTTCCAAAAGCATTGATTGCAAATAGTTTAGATTTAGTTACACTTCAATTGAAAATTCGAGTTGGAAACAAATCAGCTAGAAGAATGATTCAAGTGGCAGAAATTGATGGTATTGATGAGAAGACAGGTCAGCTAAAAACAAATACAGTTTTTCAGTATAATCCCAAAACAGACTCTCATGAATTTAGTGGGAAGAGTGTTGTGTTTGAAAAAATAATGGAAAGAGATGGAGATACTCAAGAAAAGATTGATTATGAATTAACTAAACGAAGAGTAGCTTTGGAATGGATGGTTAAAAATAATATCAGAGAGCATAAAAAAGTAAGTGAGGTAATCATGGAGTACTATGAGGATCCCGAAAGATTCTATGAAAGAAAGAGAGTGTTGATCTAAGATGAGTTTTACGGAGAAGAAAAGAAAAGTTAGAAAGACTGAAAAAGTTGGAGCTGTTCACATATATGCCTACAAAATGTTAAATGAACGTTGTAAAGTTCTACATCCAAAATTCCGTCCTTTAGAGAAAGCAATCAAAGAATCAATGATGCCAATTCCTTATGAGGTGTATCTTGCAAGTATGGTGTTCTCTAGTATTATTGCAGCTGTTGCAGGTTTTATTGTAGGAGTTATTGCAACATTTTTTATTTCTATCCAGCCAGTTGCCTTAGAGTATGTTATCCCATTTGGTGTAGCAGTGGGTGCTGGAGGAATGGTGTTTGGGTTATTTCAAGTAATGCCATCATTAAGAGTCAAAACACGGTCTTCAAAACTTATGGAGGAGATCCCACATTTTATCGGCTATATGTCAACTTTGGCAACAAGTGGGCTTAGTCTTGAGGGAATATTCAAGGCAATTGCTAGAGAAGAGTCTGATGAAGAAATGGTAAAGGATGCAAGACTCATTGTGAGAAATCTAGATATTATTGGAATGGATTTGATTACAGCTGTTACTGACCTTATCCACAGAACTCCGACTGGTCCTTACTCAGAATTATTAGAAGGGGCAATCATTACAGCCCAGTCTGGAGGAGATTTAAAAGAGTACTTTAATGCAACAGCCAAGGTTCAGCTGGAAGAAAAAAAGCAGCTCATGGCAAGAACTACAGAGTCACTTGGAGCAGTAGCAGAAATCTATACAATTCTTTTGATAGTTTTTCCATTACTTGCAGTAATAATGCTCTCCATTATGGGCATAATGAGTCCAAGTTTAGGAGGCTTTGATTTGGTAACTTTGATTAACATTCTAACTTTTGCAATAATACCGCTATGTGGGGTAATGATGCTTATAATGATGGATGGAATGGTGCCAAAGAGGTAATATAATGTCCACAACAGAAAAATCCAATAAAGTAGCAGATAAAAAGCCAGGAGATAAAAATCAACCTCGAAAAAAAAGATTGAAAAGAGAGATATCAAAAGACCTGATCCCAAATAAATCAAAACTTGGGAGTCTAGTTGTAAAGTTAATGATAGTTTCCATCGTGGCATCAATTGGTGTCATTGGGTCTACACAACTGATAGCATCAGTTACAGAATCAGAATCTATTGGCAGTGTGGGATTAATCTTTGGTATTATTGCAGGAATTGTTCCATTGACATTATATCAATTAAAAGAGGTTCAGAGAAAAGATAGTGTTGATAAACATATGCCAGTTTTTCTCCTGGCATTGTTAAGCTCTGTTCAAAGTGGATCTAATCTCATCAAAGCAATCGAGCAAACGGCAAATAGAAATCTAGGTGCATTAAGTATTCCATTAAAAAATCTCAGAGCAAATATGAGTTGGGGAATGCCAATGGATGAGGCCTTTGAACATTTTGCAAATTCTACAAATACCAAAATTTCCAGACGTGTGACCATACTTTTAGAAATGGCCTTAAAGATTGGAGGGGATATAGCTGAGAATCTAGAGATGATTCAAAAACATGTTACAGAGATGCAAAACATTGAGAAGAATAGAAAATCTCAATTGGCACCATATACGTATACAATTTACATTTCTTATGCAGTGTTTTTGGCAGTGGCTGTTTTGTTGATAACTAGTTTTTTCACCGAAATTGAAAAAGTACAAGAGAGCCTAATTAGCTCAGGGGGTGCTGCGGAGGGCGGGTTATTTGGTTCCTTGGCAAGTATGGATATTAGTTTGATGAAAGATGCACTGTTTAACATGTCAATTATTGAGGCAGTTTTTGGAGGTTTGGCAGCAGGGAAGATAGGTGCCGGATCGTATGTTGCAGGAATTAAACACGTTGTTGCAATGATAGTAATTGCAGTAATCGCATTTAACATAGTTTAACCTTGATTTACCCAGAGAATAGAATCAAAATAAATGGTTTTTTAGGCGTGTCTAGTTAGTTCTAAATAAGACACACTGGTCCTTTTCTTCTAAAATCAAGTCAATATATCATGAAAACAATGACTCCAAAATACACCAAGAAAAATATAGACAATATCGAGCAAATGTACCTACTTTCAGAAATAAATCAGGTAAACATTAGAGGTAGACAAAATTGATGTCAGCACAGGAACAAGTTGAAAAACTTTCCATAGAATTAAAAAAAACACTTGATCTTGATGATTTAGAATCAAAAATTTATTTGAGTCTCTTAAGAACAGGGCCAATCACTGCAAGTGCATTAGCAAAAGATCTAAACATAGACAGAGCTCGAATGTATAGAACTGTAGATAAATTAGTAGATAAAACTATTATCTCAACTACTCTTTCTAGTCCAAAATTATGTGTTGCAATAGAGCCACAAAAAGCATTAAAGAGCGCATTAGAAAGAAAAGAAGACGAACTAAGAAAAATAAGACAGTCAGGTGAAGAAATAGTTGAAAAAATTAATAGTGAGATTAGTACAAATCACACAACAAGTATCCCTACTTTAAGAATTGTTCAAGGAAAGTCAAATATTTACACAGACATTGGACAATTAATTGAGAAATGCACAGATACAATGTACATTGCAACTACAATTGAGGATATCTCAAAGATGTATCATAGTCTAGTCCCTGAAAAAATTATGATCTGTAAAAAGAATGGAGGTAAAGTAATGCTTTTAGTTGAAATGGACGATATGGAAATGCTTCCATTTGTAAAAAGATTTGGTGCAACTGAGACCAGAGCGTGTAAACTCCCATCAAAGGGAAGAATAGTAGTTCAAAAAGACATCCAAATGATAATGTCAGATACTACTCAAGCAGATTCATCATCTGAAACGGATTTTTCTTTATCCACAAATGCAAAAGATATGATTAGCAATATGGATAGATTATGCCAAATGCTTTGGAAATCAGCAAAAGCAATTGAGACCGGAGGCGCTAAAAAGAGTAAACTGGTTTAAACTAGAGATTCATCACTGACTTCAATTGGTTTTCGTCCCATAAAGCCAGAGTCTTTTTCATGCCAAAATTTTATCTCAGTTTCACCATACTTCCAGCACAGCCATACATCGTCATCGAATCTTTTAGAGGGAAAATCCAAAAGACCTTGGTCTATACTTTTAATCATAACACCAGTTTTTTCTAGATTTTCTGAGGCATCATAAAATTGTGTAATAGCCGTATTGAGTTTTTGTTTTAGTGGAACATATTCCTCAAAACTATTTGTTGTGTCGAGAATCATTTGTAATTGTTTCTCTAGTTTTAAAACTTCATTTTTTTTTTCTAGAGTAAATGTAAATTTTTCAATCACCTCAGGTAAGATTAGATTAGCTTCATTTGCCGTAAAATAATACATATTATAGCAATAAATTCGATGATTAAAAATCTTATCTGCTTTTTTGCGATTAAACATAGTAATCTAATGATCACCTATCATGATTTTACAAAGGAGGATCAAGTGTAATACCGTGCCAGTCCCCTCATGTTCTACTCAAGATACTCCAGTTACTTTGAATAGTGCAGATTTATTAATAATTATTTTAAATCAAACATGTGAATGAACAAGAATTAGAAACAATAATTGAGCAGACCATTAATGGAGCTGTTTTAACTATTCCAGCATACATGGATGAGATTAAAGAAAATAAAGAAACCTTCAAAGTCGAGGATCCAAAAGAGTTTGTTTTTGGATTAGTTATGGGAATGGCCTTAGGTATGAGTGGAGCTATTCTAAGCGCTCAAGAAATTTCACCTACTCATGAGGAGCAAATCAAAGTTAGAGACATAGTATTCAAAAACATTCCACAAATCCGAGAAAGGATATTTAATTGTTAAAATATTCACAAAATGAAATTAAGTTTCTCGAAACTCTAGAGGAGGCCAGACTTGCAACTAGCCACGATGACATCCCTCATGTTAAACCAGTATCATATATTTTCCACAACAACGAAATCTTTGTCGCAACTGATTATGAAACCAGAACTTTTCAAAATGTAAAGAAAAATCAAAACATTGGAATTGTGATTGACGTCTATAAACCCCAAGAGCACCAAGCAATTTGCCTACAAGGGAAAGTTACAATTATTGAGAAAGGAGAGGAGTTTCAAGAAATTTATAGATTATTTTTTGAAAAATTTAATTGGGTTCAAGACGAACCATGGCAAGAAACTGAAGCACCATTTCTAAAAATTACGGCAACCAATAAAACAAGTTGGGGATTGGATAAAAAATAAAATATATTAAAATTAATTTATCAAAAATGTATTTTAACTTTGGTTAAATTATTCTTGAATGGCACTAGCATCTGCAGTTGGTGGTGCATTTACAGGATCAACTGTAATTACAACAGTATCAAATGATTCTCGACCGTATTCATCAAAGACCTTTAGCTCAAATACTAATACCTTAATTTCGCCATTTGCAACTGTTGGGCTCATAAATGATGGCTGTACACTGGATGCAGAATCAATTGTTACACTCTCACCTGAGGTTTGGGTCCACATGAAAGACAATGTTTGGTTTTCAGGATCAAAGCTGTTGCTGCCATCCAAGGATACTTTGACCTTTTCATTTACTATTTGATCAGGGCCAGCATCGGCTATAATTTGCATAGTCAATGTATTTTGAACCGTTAGGATCAAACTGTCTGATACTGTAAAGATTCCATCAGATACACTGCAAGTTAACACGATATTTTTGGATTCAACCACACTTGGCGTAATAAAGGTACTATCAGGATTTGTCGGTGTATCAAATACTAAATCACTAGAGGCAGATGTCCAAGTATATGTTAGTACACTATTTTCAACATCAAATGCAGTACAAAATACGCTTCCAACAGTATTTTCATTTATTACTTGATCTGGACCGGCATCTACTCGAGGTTTGTTGTTCTCTGGGACAACAAGTAGAGTTACTCTGTCAGTATCGCTCTGTCCAAGACTATCAGTTACTGTTAATTGTAATATTATTCGTCTTGTATCACCAGATGAAACATGTGGTGCAGTAAAGTCAATAACTGCCTTTGAGCCATCGAATTTTACGGAATCACCTGAAATTTGTTTCCATGAATAAGTAATTGGATCACCATCTGGATCTACCCCAACTCCAGTAATAGTTACAGGTGTTTCACTGATAATTCTTCTATCTGGTCCTGCATTTGCATTTGGAGGATGGTTTTGTTTTGAAACTGTAACAGTGGCAGTATCAGTATCAAAGTTACCATCAGAATCAGTTACCTTAAGTTGGAAAACTAAATCTTCAGAAGTATCTTCAATAAATGGAGAAACAAAATAAACTTCGTCGGAAGATCGTAGGTATATTGGTACCTCACTACCAGATAATTGGGACCATTGGAATCTCAATTTGCTATCTTCTGGATCCGTTCCGCTGCCGATTAGATTTACAAACACATTTTGACTTACAGTTTGGTCAGGTCCTGCATCAGCAATTGGGGGTCCGTCAAATGGTAGAACTTTAACCATTGCAATGTCAGATGCCCAGCCATTACCTTCTGAGTATCCAGTGACTTGAAATGATAATAATTCAGAACTAACATCACCAATTTCAGGTGCGATAAATTGTACTTCATCACCAACATAATTATTTAGAAATACGGATGGTCCAATTAATTGAGCCCAAGAATACCTGATTGGCTGTCCGTTTGAAGTCTCACCAGTAACATCCATTGTGACTGATTGGCCTTCTCTTACGGTTTGGATAGGACCTGCATCAATTGAGATTAATCGATTTTCGGAGAGTGCGTTATACGGATAAACACTTGCAGAATCGCTACCTATACCGCCAAATCCATCATTTACTGTAAGTTTGAAAGTCATAGGAGTAAAGTTTGAAAAATCAATAGTAGATGGAATAATCGTAAGATATCTTAAGTCGGTATTTCCAAGTTGCATTGGAGGACCACTTGTTTGTTCCCATGCATAAGTTAAAGCATCATCATCAGCATCCACTGCACTGCCGACTAGAGAAATCACGCTAATGGATGGGAAAACTACTTTATCACGACCAGCACTAACTACTGGAATATGATTAATTGGATTAACAACAATTTCTACTATATCAGAACTTTGTGCACCAAAAGGATCAGTTACGGTAAGTTGAAAAGTTAAAACTTTAATCTCGCCATTTTCAACGTCTGGGGCCATAAATTGGGGATTTTTTGCTACGTATGATGATAATTGTACTGGTTCTCCATCTAGTTGCTCCCAAAGAAAAGTAAGATCTTCTATATCCGGATCAAATCCTTCACCAATTAAAGTTACAATCTTATTTTCGACTACATCTACTGTTTCAATTGTTTGTGCATAACTGATCTCAGTAGATCCAATTACAAATAGACCTGCAAGACCTAAGGCTATTATTAGAAAAATAGTCGCTTGCACCACCACCCTCAATTATAATCGTATATTAATCAAACGTCTAAATTGTCTTGACAATTATTTTGATGGATCTTAAACAAAAACGCATAAAATAGAAAAAATAAATAAAAACTTTACATCCAATATAATAGTAAAAAAAATGAAAATCGATCATATAGCCATTGCAGTTAATGATGTAGAAGAATCAGCCAAAATATACCAAAAAGCCTTAGGGGTTAAAAATGTGGAATTTGAAACAATAGTGTCAGAAGGAGTCAAAGTCGCAATTATTCATTTGGAGAATGGAAAAATTGAATTAATGCAACCAACAAATGAAACAAGCCCAATCAAAAAATTTTTGGATAGAAAAGGACAAGGACTGCATCATCTGGCCTTAGAAACAGATGATATTGATGGAGAAGTAACAAGAATGGAGAGTTGCGGAGTTCAATTTCTTGGGAAAATAAGACCTGGATCAGCTGGCACCAAAGTTACTTTTATTCATCCAAAATCATTAGATGGAGTTTTAGCTGAACTTTGTTCACATCCAAAATAATTATTTTATTCCATCATTTTCAAAGTGTCTGATGCAGTAATAATTCCCATAATTTTTGATTTTTTTGACACTAGAATACATTTTGAATATCTAATTAGTGGAACCAAAACATTTGCAGGTGTATCAAAATCAACTATAGGTGGAACCACATCCATGGTATCTGAGAGTTTTACATTTTTTAATTCAGTTTCTCCAACATCTGCTAAATATTTTACAATGCTATCTTCTGAAACAATTCCAACCACCTCGTCTTTTTCAAAAATAGGAATCTGGCTTATTGAAAGTTCATGCATTTTTTTAATGGCGTCATGAAGAGTGTTTGTTGGTTTTAATTTTACAATGTCCTTACTGCAAAAATCTCCCGCCTTGTGAGATGATGATTTCCCCTCCATATCATCTAAAATTTCAAAAATTTTTTTTGCAGTACTGTAACTTGGCTGACTTCTTCCAGATTCAATCTGGTTAATCATCGATGTGCTGACTCCAGTTAACACAGCAAGTTTTTTTTGAGTGATTCCAAATTTGAGTCTCAGTTGTTTTATTGATTCTACTCTAGGTAACATTGTGCTTTTAATTCATCTCAGAGGTTTTAAAATATTGGTGTTATTATTTGGATGTAGATTGTTCAATTGCTGCCTGAGCTGCAGCTACAATAGCAATTGGGATTCGATGTGGAGAGGCACTAACATAGGTCAGATTTGCACCATGGCAGAATTTAATGGAACTAGGATCTCCCCCATGTTCACCACAAATTCCAATCTCCATGTTTGGTTTGAGTTTTCGCCCTTTGGCAATTCCAATTTCCATCAGGCTTCCAACTCCATTAACATCAATGGATTGAAATGGGTTGCGCTCTAGTAGTTCTTTTTCAATATATTCTGGAAGGAATTTACCCTCTGCATCTTCTCGGCTAAAGCTAAACGTTGCTTGGGTTAGATCGTTTGTACCAAAACTAAAGAATTCTGCAGTTCCCGCAAGTTCCTGAGCCGTAAGGGCGGCTCGGACTACTTCAATCATTGTTCCGAAATTAATTTTTAATTTCATTTTGTATTTTTTTTCAATCTCTTCTTTAATTCCATCATAAATTTTCTTAATATGATTTAATTCTTCAATACTACTAACCTGAGGTATCATAATTTGAGGATGAGCATTTACTTTCTTTTTTGCCAAAAATGCCGCAGCCTCAAAAACTGCACGTATTTGCATTTCATAAATTTCTGGATATGTAACACCAACTCTAACCCCTCGGTGTCCCATCATAGGGTTAATTTCGGCTAGTTCACGCGCCCTAGTAAATATAATTTTTAAATCATCCAGTTCTTTAGTTTCATTTTTGCCTTCCAATTTGTGGATTTTTTCAGCCAGCTCTTCAGGATTTGGTAAAAATTCATGCAGTGGAGGATCCAACAATCTTATTGTAACCTCATAGCCTTCCATCGCCTTTAAAATTTCAATGAAATCACTTTTTTGTAATTCGCCTAATTTTTTTAAAACTTTTTTTCTATCCTCAATCGTTTGTGCCATTATCATATCTACAAATAATCCTATCCTATCACGACCATTGAACATTCTTTCTGTTCTACAAAGTCCTATTCCCTCTCCCCCATACTGCCTTGCAAGTTTTGCGCCCTCAGGAGTATCAGCATTACCCCTAATTCCAAGTTTTTTAATTTTTTGTGACCATTCCAATATTGTTTTAAAGTCTTGAGTCATTTTTGGTTCAATTGATGGGATTTCACCAAGGTATACCTTACCAGTACTTCCATCAATTGTGATTGTATCACCTTCATGGAAAATTTTATCGCCCATAGTTGCTATTTTTTTATCATTGTCGATTTTCATATCGGAGCATCCTACGATGCAGGGTTTTCCCATCCCTCTTGCCACAACTGCGGCATGAGATGTCTTTCCCCCCCTACTAGTTAGTATTCCTACAGATTCAAAGAAAGCAGGAACATCTTCAGGTTTGGTTTCTTCACGAATTAGAATAACCTTAGTACCATTTTCACCTAATGAAGTAGCTCTTTTTACATCAAAGACTGCGATTCCACTTGCTGCCCCAGGTGATGCTGCGATTCCTTTAACTATCTGAGAGTAGTTTTTTACGGTTTTTTGATCAAGTGTTTTATGGAGAAGTTGTTCTAATTGATCAGCTTGAAGACGAAGCAAGGCTTGATTTTTATTAATTAATTTTTCCTTTACCATGTCAACTGAAGTCTTTATCATTCCAACTGCATTCATTTTTGCATTCCGTGTTTGTAAGAGATAAAACGTCCCTTGTTCGATTGTAAATTCAATATCCTGAGGTTCTTGGTAATGTCTTTCTAACTTTTCACATGTTTTTTTTAACTGATCATAAGAGGCAGGCATTTCTTTTTTTAGTTCAGCAACTTGTTTTCCAGTTCTGACACCAGCTACTACATCCTCACCTTGTGCGTTTACTAAATATTCCCCATAGATTTTTTTTTCGCCATCACCAGGATTTCTGGTAAACACTACTCCAGTGGCACTGTCAGTCCCCATATTTCCAAATACCATAGTTACAATGTTTACAGCCGTACCATCTGCAATATTTCGTGTAATGTGATTTTTTTCTCTATAAACAATTGCACGCTCACCCATCCAACTTCCAAAAACTGCCTTAATGGCCAGTTCTACTTGATCATAGGGATCTGATGGAAACTTTTTTCCAGTAGATTTCTCACAAATCTTTTTGTATTCTAAAACTATTTTTTTTAACGAATTTTCATCTAAGGCACTATCCTCAGTTACACCTTGATTTTTTTTCGCATTATCTAAAATATTGTCGAATTTTTTATCATCGACTCCAAATACTACTTTGCCAAACAGCTGAACAAATCGCCTATACGAATCCCAGGCAAATCGGGGATTCTTACTTTTTTCTGCCAGACCTTCAACTGTAAGATCATTTAACCCCAAATTCAAGATAGTGTCCATCATTCCAGGCATAGAGATTGCCGCACCAGATCTAACGGAAACTAAAAGAGGATTTGACTTTGAATTCCATTTTTTACCCGTCTTTTTTTCAATTTTTGCAATATTTTTTTTTAATTCTGGAATCAACGATTTTGGTAATTGTAAATTATTTTCATAGTATTTTTTACAAACTTCAGTTGTAATTACAAATCCAGGAGGCACGGGTAACTTTAGGCTAGTCATTTCACAAAGACCAGCTCCTTTTCCACCTAGGAGTTTTTTGTTCTTCCCGTCACCCTCATTATAAAAATAAATTTGCTTCATTTTTTATCTAGATAGTTCAATCAAAATTAGAGGGATTTAAACTAATTTGACAGTTAGTATTTTCAACAAATCCTAGATTTGAAATTATTTCATAAATGATTTTTGACTTTTTTACCTACTAATTTTGGATTTATAAGTAAAAAAAATCCAACGATAAATGAATCATATCCAAACTATATGGGGACATCAAAGATGAGGTTTGATATTTCCCCTATGCCAATTGACAGTCGTCACATTTCTGAATACTTCGTTCAGATCTAGTTTCAAGTTCCATCCTGCATTCTTTACAAATTATTCGATTTCGCATAGTATACCATCCAAGGTAAATTCATTTTAGTTATTTCATTAGAACATAGTAAAGTATTGGTTTACGCCAATTCAACAAGATAAAATAAAACAAATGATTTAGGACATGGATTTTGCAAATTCATTGATTATCTTCTCCCAACTTTTGGCTTTAATTATTCCACTAGCCACTAAAATTCCTTGAGAACCAAGTTCAGATGCTTTTGATACATCCTCACCAGAAACAATTCCAGCTCCGCAAAGTAATTTGGTATTATTTTTTACAGCTTTTACAGCGTTGACTGCCTTAATTATTAAATCGGGTTTTTCTTTAGAAACTGCCTTACCTGAACCAATTAATTCTGGAGGTTCAATTGCTATATAGTCAGGGTTCAACTTTACGTATTTTCTTACCTCAGATACATCTTTTACACAAAGAATTGATATCATTTTTAGATCACGTAATTTTGAAATAAGAAAAACGATATCTTTGCTGGAAACTCTATGTTCACTGTGATTAATCAAAGAACCGCTAACTCCGGATTTTTTCAAAAGTTCTGGTACAACAAATCCCGTAGTACTACCTATCGTCGATACATCAATATGCTGTGCCAAAATTGGAATAGAGCTTTTTGAAACCAGTCCTAAAAGATGCTGAGGAGGGCAAATTGCAATTTTAATTTTATGTTTTTTAGATATTTTTTCAGCAATTTTTACAAGTTTAATTATTTTATCGCCTGCAATTTCTTCATAATTTTTACAATTAATTATGAACATCTTTCTTAGGAAATTTTTATATTCTATTTAATCCTTGATTATGAATTTAGTTATTCTCAGCTCGCTCGTATCGTTTTTTCATTATTAATACAGTTACCATAAGAACAATTGCTGCGAGATTTGTACCTATGATAAACACATCATCTACAATAAATCCATAAATCAGCCATAATGCAGCTCCTGCAGATATTAGAATCATCAAGTATTTGGAAATATCTTTAAGACTTTTTGTTTTGTAACCTTTGATGATTTGTTCAACCCATCCAGAAAGAATCAAAATGCCTGCCAGAGTTCCCAAAATGGTAAGGAGGGTGTCGTCAACTTCCATAATTTGTTAAACTAACTCCAAAAAAATTCATCCAATCCTGTCTGTTTTGGTTTTCCAAGGATGACATCAAAATCCATATCCATAGACGAGGTTATTTGATCCAATGTTGATTCCATAAACTCCATGTACTTTTTAGAATCAATCTCTTCTTTCTTTGCTAACTCTATTGGACGCACCCCAGGTTTGTTCAGAATTTTTACAAAAGAAATTTTGTCACCTTTTTTTATCTCCCTTATAGACTCTAATTGCTTGGCAGCCCGTATATGTTGAGGAATTGTTTTGACATATTCTGAGGGAGGTTTACTTACCATCACATTAAAGGTCAAATCCTTTAATGGAATTTCCTTGGCTTCAACCTTTCGTGCGCAATTTGATATGATTTCAGCAATTTCTATTTTTGCACGTACGAAATCATCTATTGTTTGAACGTTGGATAAAATGTCAAGTATCTCGTAAAATAGATTTTTGATAAATGCCGGCGTGTGAGATTTTTTCCCAGTTAATCCCTTTACATCTACTTTTCCATCCGGAGTAACTCCCAGATAGTTTTTCTTTCTTTTACTTAGAACGCAATAACGGTAGACCTTGTCAATTTCTAAATCGACGCCATGATCTATTTTAGCTTGTTCTATCACCGTTTGAATTTGTTCGTTGGATGGTTTTTTAATAAAAATAGAATCCGTATCCCCATAAAGTACCTCAACTCCAATGGCCTCACATTTTTTGATAGTTTCAAGAATAGTGTGTCGTCCGATTGCAGTAGTGGCCTCAGCTGCAGGCAAAAAATACAGAGGAAATATCTCAGCCCCCATTACCCCATAACTAGCATTAAGAATTACCTTAAGCGCTTGACTGACTACAGTGTACTGTTGTCTTTGTTCTTCTGACAAAGTTTTCTTTTTAGATAGGCTCTTGTAGTAATTTACCCTCAAATCTCTCAGTGAACCAATTATTATAGAAGTTATTCCATTTCGTTTTGTACATGCCCAATGGTTAGTTTGAGGAATGGTGTTTTTTTTGCATTCTTCATGTGAACATCGTACTGTCTCATAAGACAAATTTTTTACCTTAATTATACTTGGATACAGACTAGCAAAATCCATTACAACGACATCAAAATGAATTCCCTCTTTTGGGTCAACTACCAATCCACCTCGATATTTTTTATCCTTGATAACTGCATCAGATAAAACACCTTCTGATCTTTTCTGTAAATCTTCTCTTTTTGGAATTAAGGCATTTCTTTGGCGATGTTCATAGTACAATAAACTTCTAATCCATTGAGATACGCCAAGTCTTGCAATATCATCAATAGGCATCCTGGCGATTCTTGCAATGATTACAAGTAAGTTCATCAAAAGATCATGATTAAAGCTGGTAAGCTCATAAGTTATCAGCGCGTCATTGTAACAATAATTTGCTGTTTGGTATAGGTTTAGATCACCTAATTCAATCCCATAATCTATTTTTTCTTTTCCTAAAAGGGCTTTTGAAACGGTGTTTAATTTAAAATCCGTATAGGACTGGCTGAAGGCATAAATTTGAAATGAACGATTAGAAAGAGTTCGATACAAATCCAAATGAACTCCGTGTTTTAATGTCGCAGAATCCCTCATCATGTACAGAGGATTGTCTGCTTTTTTTATTCCCAGTCTCTCTGCCCTATTGTACAAATACGGTAAATCAAAATCATCCCCATTGTAAGTTAGGATAAATGGAAATTCCATCATTGTTTTGAATCCATCAAGGATCATCTCTTTTTCTTGATCTTTTTCATAAAACACCACTTTGATATTTTCATCAAGTTCATTTTCCCCCTCTTCTGTATCTTCAGTTCTTAAGACCAAGATTTTGTCAAACCCATCTGTCCCTTTGAATCCTATTGCTGTGATCTTTTTTTCAGCAATTTTAGGATCTGGAATTCGGCCAATTTGAGCCTCTACTTCAATATCGACACTTAGGCGTTTAATTTTAGGAATCGGTTGATTTAGTAATTCTGCCCAATCAGTAATACAATCTTTAAACTCTTTAGGATCAACCATACTTTCACTGTCGACCTTATCCCAAAGAAGACTTTTCAAAGCAATCTTTACCTCATCTGAAATTTCTAAATCATGAGGTTTTATTTTTCCGTCTATAATTTCATAATATTTTCCAACAATTAGAGACCGGTCATAAAGATATGTTTCATAATATTTGATATCAGATTCCCAGGTTTCAATTACATTACGGATACTTTTTTCACCGGTTGTACCTCCTATGGCAAGAGGATCAGACACAGAAATTTTTGAGACAGTAATTTTTTCATCGTTGATTAAATCTTGGAGAGTTACCTTTTCAATTTTTAAAATATCTTCCCTTTCATCAAGAAAGTCTAATTCTTCAGGAGTTAATTTAGAATAACAATATGGCTTGTGATTAGTTTCATCAACCCATAAAATTAGTTTTTGCGACTTTGGCTCATAGAATTTCAAAACGGCAGACCTGGATGTATTATCATATGTTGCAGATACAAGCATTGAAGGAGGCATCGAAGAAATTTTTTCGGGTTTGTTTACATCAACTTGCATATTATCACTTAAGAAGAATTATCATATTGGTTAACAAGTTGCTGGGCCCATTTGGAAATGGTATCTTTGTCTAATTGGATTACCTCAACACCAGCTTCTTTTAATAAATCAAAATCGGTTTCAGGATACGAATCAAGACACACAAATTTTTTGATTCCTATAGTAATTGCCATTTTTGTACATTCCAAACATGGTACAAAAGTAGTATACAGAATGGCCCCCGCAGTACCTGCCTCTATTCCAAGAATGGCACAATGCATAATTGCATTGGCTTCGGCATGATTGCATAGGCATCGATCAAGGAATGCCCCCGACTCTATTTTTCCATCCATTCTCAACTGACATCTCTTACATCCTCCGTCAAAGCAATTTTTTATCCCAGGAGGAGTCCCATTGTATCCCGTAGCCAATTGCCTGTGATTACGTACAATTACTGCACCGACTTGTCTCGTCATACAATTCGACCGAAGTTTTGCAAGCTCAGCTTGAAGCATAAAATATTCATCCCAACCTGGTCGTTCAAAAGAATTGCCCATATCAGAGGAAACTATTTGAGCAATATATGAATTCGTTAAACTCGATAATCAGCGTGTCAATTTAATTATCAATTTCAAATAAAGCGATCAAAATTTGTATTTGTGATTGATTTCTACACAATATTCTTTAATGACCTTTGAAAAACCAAATCATGGCAAGTTATACGTCGGAAGTAAGCGTAATTCACAAAAAATTTCAAAATGCAGTGAAAAGGGCAAAAACAAAAACAACGCTAAACAAAGCATACAGCGTACATAAAAAAGATCATGAGCGCTTGTTGAAAAAACATCTCAGAGAAGAAACTGCAATGATTAGCAAAGCTAAGAAAAACTTAGATTAGTAGTTTTTCTTTTTAATTTTTTATATTTTATCAAGACTCATCCAAGTCTTGTCATCTACATCCGGAAACAATTTTCTAATTCTGGACTGATCTAGTTTAATGGCATCTATTCTATCATTTAGATGGTTTATAATTTTTGACTGTGTAGATTCTTGAATTTCATTTTGGATGTCAGAAATTGTCTTGTTTAATTTTTTGTAAAAAACTAAATGCTTTTGAAGAGACTCTTCTGATTTGTCTTCTTCTTTTTCATCCACGTCATTTTATAATTATATGCCAAGTTAAGAGTTTAGGCATTCTCTTAAAATTTTTAGGTTTATCTATATTTTACAAAATTCCAAGTTTAAAGAAAAAAAATATGATCAATAATTTAAATAAATAAATTTAAAAAAATTAAAAAATCCTTAAAACTATCCAGAAACCATACTTTTTCTTTTTATTTAACCTCTGTTAGGCTCACATTTCCCATAAAAAATAGTTTGAAATCATACGTTTGTCAACCCTTCACTACACTAATGTTGACTGGATTCTATTTTTTAGATAGAATCTTTTTCTCTAAAAAGAAGTCTAATGCATACTAGACTTACTATACTTACTTTATTCTTATGAAAAGATGATTAATTTTTTATCCCAATCATCCTTTTTAAAAAATAATCACTCCAACCAATCAGTAATGGAATGGTTTTTTGGGAATGGTCATTTTGTGTAAATTGGTAACATTTTACTATAATTGAGTTATTTTCAAATTTCCAAGTTTCTCAAATATTCAAAATAACCTAGTTAGACAAATGAGCAAATCCTCGCTCTATCATTGTTTTTGCAGTCGATGGTTTAACACAAATTGGTTTTTCATTTGAGGTTTTTATTACAATCTCCAATCCTTCATTACATGTTATTTCATTAATTGAGATTCCTTTGTCTAATTGCTGGTATGGTGCAATCAGCACTTTGACATTATTGAGTGGTTCAGTTCCAGGTAATCCCTGCTGGCGTGCAGGACTTGGAATAAATGAATCATCAAAGATTGCAGGGTTGCCAACACGTGTAGAAGGTATTTCTTTATTTTGAGTGGAGAATTTCTCCATAACATCTGGGTTCAGACATTGAATATCTGATGGGGTCAACATTGCAATTGTTACACCGCCAGTTTTAGATAAATCAGGTACTATCTGTTCAATTATTTGTTCTCCCTTTCGGTCCTTACCCTCTCGGTTGATGCCATGTTTGTTAAAGCCATCCTTGTCCAAACCATCTTTGTCAAAGTTATCTTTGTTAAAGCCATCTCGATCATAGCCATCTATGTCATAGCCATCCTCGTCATAGACCTTCCCCTTGGGATTCTCTACTGTTGGGAGGCTGCCACCCAATACTTCGAAAAGTAATTTTGTAACCTCGTCTTGGTCAGTGATGTGTTTGCCATTTTTATCAAAAGCCGCCCACTTATGCTCCGCCATAATTACTGTTGAACCATTTGAAGTTACCCATTCGTGAATTGTGGGAAATTTTTCGGGGCATGGATTTTTAGATTTAACTGGAGATAAATCTGACACCACAGATTCAAGCTTGTCTACTCTAGATGGTATTTCTTCATCTGTAGACTCTTTTGGAGATGAATCAACTTCCACATTGTTTTGATTTGTTTCTATTTTTGGGGATGTTTCAATAGAATTATTTCGCGCGTATAGTATTTTTTCAATGGCAGTTAACAACAATGGGTCGTCAACGTTATCACCATATTCTGGATGAACTTTAAAGAAATCATCCATTGATTTAATTGCATTGACGGCTGCGTTTCCTGTCATAAGATATGAAGATCTCGCATCTGCAAGTTCTGTGGGAGTCATATCATCTATGGATTTCATACCTGTCTCAGAGTTTGATTTCACATAGGCGGGAAAACCGTCATCTACTATCTGGGTTCCATCGCCTCTGCCAGGAATATATGATGTTTCTTTATCGGTTCTTTCTGTAGAATCATCATGTTCTTCAGGAGGATCTATCCCAGAAGAGGAATTTTCTAATGACTTTATGCATTTCATATGCATGTATGCGGAATTTTGAATAACGCCTTTGAAGATTTCGAAATCATACTTGACAAATACTTTACGAACAGGTTCTTCCATTTCTTTTATTTCATACAGAGTATATCTATAAAGTACATTGGATGGGGATAATGAGCCTCTACCTTCATCGTAACATATAGCGTCAGTAGAACCGAAATCCAAGGGGGATTTAAAGATCAAAGGTATTTCGGAAAGTGAGGTGTGAAGGGAAAAATTAGAGTTGGGATACCATGTACCACTATCAGTTACAACCTTGTGGTGGTCAAAGATTTCTCCCTTTTGTGTTACACTATTTTCAATTTTAAAAAATTCTCTAAGGGGCTGTACATCGCCACCGACTACTTTAAGTGATTGTGTCACAGTTCCAGCAATAGGTCTAACATTTGCATCATCTCTTAATTTCTCTAGTCTGATAATATCATCGTCACTCGAATAAGAAAATTCACCACATAGCGCGCATACCCCTCCCCCATAATCCGTTATCCCACATTTTGGACAAGGTACATCCTCTGAGATGATCGTACCACTTGGTGTTGTCGAAATACAATTTATTTTACCCATCCCAGCAGCTACAATATGGTGATCAGGGAAACCCTTAGATTTCAAAGCTACTTCCAAATTACCACCATATTGTTGGTTTTCAAATGCTCCAATACATCCAAATTTGCCATAATAATCGACGCCTCTAAAGGAACCTACGGTTACTTCGTCAATTTCATCAAAAGATATTAGCTTAGGATGCAAACTATACCATGTAATGGTTCCAGTTACTTCCCCTTTCACGAATCTAAGAGTATCTCCAGATATTTCTACATTAATGTATGCATCCCACATCTCGCCAATCCTTACTGTCAAATCTGGAAAATCTCCGCTTACAATAACACCCTCCGACCTATAGAGCAGTGGGCTAAAATGAGATAGTTTGCCGGTAACTATGACATTGTCCTTTGAGGGATCTTGTGAATTTGTTACCTCTTCAAGTGCGTCAATTGTTCCATCACTAGAAATGCTAAAAAGCCCTATTAGGGGATATTCTTTTTCGAGATTAAATTTACCAAGATCATCCTGTCCTAATACCATTGTTACCAATACTGGTTCATCCAAAACAAGACCATCTGGTTTTAAATCATATACTTGTCCTGTTGGATCAAGTTGCTTTATTTCATCACTCCAATAATCTTCAGATAATTCAGTTATAGAGATTTCAGTATCTTGTGGTACAGAATTTGGTGGAAATTCTAGAATAATTTTGCCATTGTCTATTTCAATTTTCCCACCATTTGCCTTTGTAATCATTTTTTTTGCCAGAGGTTCAATGACTGATACAGATGGGGTGCCAACAATTTTTACACTAGAATGACTAGTATCAAGCCTAAATTTAGCAGTCATCTCTTCACTTGATTCATCAGATAAAATAAACAGAGTTTTACTGAGAGTTGATTTTCCTGGAGGAATACTGACCATTTCTTGTTCTGTGGCAGTATTTCCGCTAAATGCTTGTAAATCTAAAACACCTGTCAGAATTTCAGAACTATGATTATCCAGAGAAATCTCAACTACAAAACCTGTATGCCCTTGAGCATCCATTTGGGGCGGATTTGTTCTGGCAATTGACATGTCTACTATCTCAACTGAATTATTTGAAGGTGGGTTTGGTGTGTTAGTTGGTGTGTTAGTTGGTGTGTTAGTTGGTGTGTTAGTTGGTGTGTTAGTTGGTGTGTTAGTTGGTGTGTTAGTTGGTGTTGATTTAGAATCTACTTTAATTATTCCCTCTTCGATAAACCACTTTATTGATGTAAGAAATGTATCATTATCTATCTGATTGCCATACCACCAGCAAGCGTTATTTTTTATCCATGCAGGTATTGGGGCGTTTGCATCCCCTCCAGTCTTCTCAGATGCAAAGACGACTATTACTCCATTCTCAACAAGGTATTGTAATCCTTGCTTAAATGATGCATCATCAATATCACCATTGCACCAAAACCCTGCAAGATCTTTTATCCACTCTGGCATCTTTTCAGCTGAGGCATATTGGATTTGTACAGTAAACATTTCTTTTGAGGTATTACCTGAAGAGTCTGTTGCAGTACATGTGACCTGTGTATCACCAACTGAGAACATTGATCCAGATTGAGGATTACATTTTGCTGGAATTACCTGATCTATATCATCAATAGCTTTTACCTTGCTTGCAAAATCCACTATCATTCCATCACTATTGGCAGAATCAAACTCTAGATTCTGCGGAACTATGACTAGTGGCGGTGTTGAATCAGATAGACTTTGCTGGAATACACCTGAAGGAACATTTGATTCTGCATTGTCAGATTCAGAGCATAATTTATCTCCACAAACTATACCCTTTGTTGCAGGTCCAAATTGTTTAGCGTTTGCAGCTTCTGCAGATTCTATTGAAAGAAATAATATCGAAAAACCAATTAGGATAAAAAGAGTAGTAAATAGTAAATTTTTCTGACTCACTATGCCCACAAACTTTAAGATTTTGTATAGTATTAAACCATTACCTTATGATTCATCACCTTTGTCTTTTGTATTTTCCAATCAAAAATTTACATTAATCTAATCTAATAATTCCATTTTCTATTAAAAATTTCATTGCATTAATGTATTCAGTATCAGTAGAGAATCCGTCTGACCAAAAACCAGCAGTGGTTTTAATCCATAATGGTAATGTGCCAGGATCCCCTTTTGATTTTACATCTCCCACCACAATTATTTTTTTGTTAATTAGAAATTGCATAGCATTTACAAATTCATTATCTGAACTGATATCATCCACCCAATAGCTAACTGAATTTTTAATCCATCCGGGAATTGCAGTTTCAAATGTTTGTGCATCTCGCTTGGGAGTGGGTGTTGTAGTTGTTGGGTTGGTTGTTGGGTTGGTTGTTGGGTTGGTTGTTGGGTTGGTTGTTGGGTTGGTTGTTGGGTTGGTTGTTGGGTTGGT
>DATKYM010000028.1:0-3118 GCA_035528495.1 Nitrosopumilaceae archaeon | reverse complement strand
TTTCTAGTACTTTGCGCTTAAAGTCATCACCCATTACATCAGATATTTTTGCAAAAGCATCACTTAGTGATTCAGCCGAGATTTCAGTTTTCTTCTCACCTGCACCTTGGTTTAGTACCGATGGAATTGTAAATATGATATTAGCCATTGCTAGTTTACTACCGCCGATATCGTAGCGACATCTGCTTTGAGTACTTTGGGTTTTTGCAATACTTGCATGATAGATTCTGTTGCCTTAAGACCATTGCCAGTCACATAACACACCACTTTATCACTAGAATCAATTTTTCCCTGCTCGACCATTTTTTGTAAGACAGATACTGAAACACCTCCTGCAGGTTCTGTAAAGATACCTTCAGTTTGTGCCAAGAGCAGTATAGCATCTAAAATTTCTTTATTATTACATTCTTCGGCAAAACCATTGTACTGTTGTAATCTCTTGAGTACGTATCTGCCATCTCCAGGATCACCTATAGCCAAACTCTTTGCAATAGTATCTGGATGCTCTACGGGAATTACCTTCTTGCTATTTTTCTTAAATGCATCAACGATAGGTGCGCATCCATGTGGTTGGGCTGCAATCATGTGCATATTTGTTACATTGTCCAACAATGAAACTGTTTGAAGTTCTTCAAATCCCTTACAAATAGCATTAAGCATTGCACCACTTCCTACTGGAACTATGAGTTGATCAGGTACTTGCCAGCCAAGTTGCTCTGCAACTTCAAAGGCTAGAGTTTTTGAGCCTTCAACGTAATGAGAACGCAAGTTGATATTTACAATTCCAATTCCCTTACTATCACCAATTTGTGCAGCTATTCTATTTGCATCATCATATGTTCCATCAATTGAAATGTAATTTGCACCATATGATAATGCTTGAGCTATTTTTGCCATTTCAATATCACTTGGAGCAAAAATATGACATGGTAATCCAGCTTTTGCAGCATGCGCTGCAGTAGCTGACGCTAAATTACCAGTGGAGGCACACCCAACTGCAGATAATCCAAGTTCTTTTGCTTTAGATACTGCAACTCCGGCAGGTCTATCTTTAAATGAAAATGTTGGATTTACAGAGTCATTTTTGATGTAAAGATTCTTGAGTCCTAATTTTTCCCCAAGCTTGTCTGCTTTGATAAGTGGTGTCATTCCTGCACCAATGTTGACAATATTTGATTTATCCTCAATTGGTAATAATTCAAAATATCTCCAGTAAGTATGCTCACGATTAGAAAACGTATTCTTTGAAATGCTAGGAAAATTATACTTTACATCAAGCGGTCCAAAACACTCATCACAGATGTACTTGAATGCAGTTTCGTACTCTTTTTTGCATTCTCTGCATTGCAATGAAGTTCTACTCAAGAACTTGATCTTCTCTTAATTCATACATAAAAAATCCTAATATCAAGTTAAGTAATACTTAATTTAATTGCATTAAAAATTTAATGGTAGTTATAAGGTATTTTGACTAAAGACCCAAAAATTGATTTTTTTGGAAAAATTTTAGGTAAAAAGAAATTTTTGTAAATATTTCAATTAGGAGTAAGGTTTTTAGAGATTTTTCAAAAATCAATCTCATGAATAAGGGTCTCATTGTGGGTTTGCCAATAGCAATTGCCATAGTTGTGGGAATAATTGGGATAGCTATAATGTCAAATGATAATCCCAATGCTATGGAGGTTGAAGATATTCTAGATACAGAAATTAATCCAGAAGAAATTCCCGAAATTGATGATAAATTAGATGAAATTAAAAAAATTGCAGATGAAAATGAATATGAAGTTGTGCCAAGGCAATGGCAAACATCAGGACCTTTTCAAATTGATAGAAATGAATATGCCATAGGTGAAAAGATTTTCTTAAAAATAGAAGGATTGAGTTTACAAGATAAGGGTCAAGTTGCAGTTATGAGGCCATTAAATGATACACATTACTCTGTATATCTTACCATCCCATATGATGGAGTTAACAAAGAGGCATTCAATTATTACTTGAACCCTCAATTATCAAAGACACGTGGGTTATGTTCTGTAGATGATATACTGGGAAAATGGGCTCTGGTTTTTAGAGGAACCAAATATCCAAATTTAAATTTTGAAATTATAGATAAAGTTGTTCCTGGAACAGATGTGGAATCAGTCTGTTAAATTATTTTTCCAAAGTATTATGAAAGCAAACTTTCTCACCAGTATGACAAGCTGGTCCTGATGGTTCAACAAGATAAATAATTGCATCTGAATCGCAATCAACGAGTATCTCTTTTACCTTTTGAGTATTACCTGATTCTTCTCCCTTCATCCAAAGTTTATTTCTAGAGCGACTCCAAAACCATGAATTTCCAGTTTTTTTTGTCAATTCAAGTGATTCTTTGTTGGAATATGCCAAGGTTAAAACATCTTTGGTATTTGCATCTTGAACTATAATTGGGATCAATCCGTCGCTTTTTTTAAAATCTATATCATCAATGGATTTTTGCATACCAAGTTTCTAATCTAATGTTTTATAATCTTACAGGAATTTGCTTTTCTTTAAGATATTTTTTGACACCATTTACCCCATGCGTCTGAAAATGGAATATTGATGCGGCCAAGGCTGCATCTACATTTGTTTCTTTGAACACTTGGACCATATCATCAGGTTTTCCACAGCCACCAGAGGCAATTACAGGGATTGATGTTGATTCTACAATTTCTTTGGTCAGTAAAATGTCATAGCCATCTTTGGTGCCATCTTTATCAATGCTGGTAAGAAGGATCTCACCAGCTCCGAGTTTTTGTGCCTGTTTTGCCCATTCTATGGCATCTTTTCCGGTCTCTTTTTTCCCCCCGTAAATGAAAACCTCAAACCAAAATTGTTTCCCATTTTCTGAAAATACGTTGGTATTTTCTTTGAGTTCATAGTTCCTTTTTACATCGATTGCAACTACCACACATTGTCGTCCAAAAATTTTCATCAATTCTGTGAGAATTTCAGGGTTTTTTACCGCAGAGGTGTTAATCCCCACCTTATCTGCACCATTAAGTAAAATGTTTCGAGCATCCTCCAATGATTTTACACCTCCTCCGACGGTAAACGGAATGTTGATAACAGATGCCACTTTTCGAACCAAATTTTT
>DATKYM010000027.1:0-18311 GCA_035528495.1 Nitrosopumilaceae archaeon | reverse complement strand
TTATCCCAAATTCGGTTGAACATTATTCTAAAGTTATGATCTTTGTATTTTACCACAATTAATTTTACAGTATTTTGATCTTAAACATTACGACAACCTAGCATGTCTTCCCTCATAGAATTGGGGGATACCATTTTTCCTGACAGTCGAGAAACTCCTTAACACTATTTTTTAAAGTCATAGATTTATCATATATATAGAATAATAAGTTAAAAGCATCAATGGGTAAAATTATTGGAGGAAAGGTTGCAGACATTCCTCCGGGTAAAATGATAAAAATTTCTGTAGATGGAAAAGACATAATGATTGCCAATATAGACGGTAATTTTTGCGCGATGGATGATTCCTGCACTCATTCTGGAGCAAGTCTATCAGAAGGAAGTTTGGAGGGATGTACAGTTACCTGTGGATGGCATAAAGCAGAATTTGATTGTAAAACAGGAAAATTAGTTAAATTTCCAGCAAAGATTAACAATTTAGGATCATATACTGTTTCAGTAGAATCTGATAATGTATTTGTAGAGATGTAACTATATACCTCTAATTTCCCAATAAAGTTGTAAAAAATGGCAAGTGAGACAGAAAACCAAGAATCTATGAAAGAGGCAATAGATACACTTAAACAAATTGTGTCAAGCTCATCTACGCCAAAAACAATCAAAAAATCAGTATCGGATTTAATTGTTGAATTGAAAAATGAAGAATTTGCATTAGCAGTAAGAGCAGCCAATACTATTAGCTTATTAGATGATGTTACCCAAGATCCTAATCTTCCATCATATGTTAGAACTCAGTTATGGCAAGCAGTCTCAAAACTTGAGGGTATAAGAGAATAAATTCTCCACAATCTTAATGTGAATATTGAAAATTGAAGAATATTTAGAATCTCTTCCAAAAAATATCCTTAGTGGGGAGGATGTTCAGCTATCTGATAAATCATTTAGAGAAATTTTTAATTTTGTTGGTTTGGGGGGAAATGACATTTTCTATCATCTCGGATGTGGGGATGGGAAGGGAGTAAAGATTGCAGTAGAAGAATTCAAAGTGAAAAAAGGAACAGGAATTGACAATAACGAACAAAAAATTAATCTGGCTAAAAATAATTCAGGGAAATTTTTGTGTGAAGATATTAAAAATTCCGATTTTTCTGATGCTAGTGTAATTTTATTTTGGTTTACAGATGAGAAAATTATTGAAAATATCATGGAAAAATTTGAAATGTTAAAACTTGGAACTAAAATTATTACAATTTGGGGACCTTTACCAAATTGTCTTCCTGAAAAAACTAATTTCCCATACATAATCAATACTTTACCATTCAAAAAGACAAGTTCTTTACGGGAACAGCTATTAGCAGTATTTGGAGTAAAATGTGTTGATTTTGTAACTGCTTGGGAATTTGCAGAAAGATACACCAAAGCTATTGGAGATCCCAAAGTGAACAATGATCGATTTCTCACGATAATTCAGACCCTTGTAATTTGGATTAATGCAAAAAATTTAGGAGTTGCATGCAGAGAGGTGGTTCCAGAATCAATAAAGACGTATATCGATATTATGAAAATGCATTTTGATATAGATTTTCAACACCTTTTGAAAGAATAACCCTTAATCCTTTTATTTTGTAAAAGTCTAGAATAGATATGGATGGTAAATTAAACATTAATGTTTCAGCTACAAATTACGATCACACTAGTAAAGTGATAGCTCAAAAACTCTCTCTTTTAGAAGAAATGGTTCATGGTAAAGATGACTTTGCAATGACCGATTCTGAATTTGCTTTTGGATGGCATTTTTTTGTGGTAAGCGTCAATAGATCACTTGTAGAAAAATTGGCAGTTCAGATGGGTAAAGATTTTGATAATCTAAAGGGGAAGGGAATGGAAAAAAAATTTCTAACTTGGATTTCCAATAATGTTGAAAGTAAAGAACATCGATTCAAGATTGCTATCAAAGAAGAGATGGAATCAAGCAAGTACGGGATTTTTTAATTATTAAATCCCTAGCGTGATGACTAAAAACTATAATATTTTTCTTAATTTTAGGCGTAAATCTAGGAGAAATTAGAATTTTCAGATGAAATGCAAATTGTATATAATTTAATTCAAAATTATCCACAATTTGTCATTTTAAAAAAATATTGCAGTTTGTTTAAAAAATATAATTTAATTTCTAAAAATTTAAAAAATATATCTTAAAACCCTCAAAGTTTCTTCATGTTTGGTAAGTATTACAATGAGGGCATTTCTTGTACTCTTTTGGGAAAATCGAATTGCAGTCGATACATCTTATAGATAGTTTAGGATTATGATGTAGTATTTTTTTTACCTCTTGCATCAATCCTACCGAGGCGGATTGTGTTCTGCTATTCATAATAAATTTCTCCGATATTTTGAATTGGGATTTGTCTGAAATAATAATTTAAATCCATGTTTTCCATAAATACAACAAGATCTCGATATTCAAGATTATTGTTTAGTTTTAATCCAGCAACATTCATGATTATTAACAATAATGCAAATTATTACTTAAGGCAGATCTTCTGTAACATCTTTTTTTTACTGTTGATCGAAAAGTCATGCCTAATATTTTTCATGTAAAATATTTTTGTTACAGTTTTTAGATCTCTTTGAAATTAATTGTAGTTTTAAAACATTACTGATGTTTTGACTTTAGGGTTTTTTATTAATTGAGAAAATTGATCAATAATGCATAATGAACAATGCGGTATTTGTTGGAATTTAAAATTTGATAATCAAGGCGAACAAACTCATAGCGATCTTAAAAACACCCATAATTTTGTTTCCTTGGATTACTGTGTAAAATGTAAAGAACCCGAGTATAACCAATCGGGTTTTCAAAGTCATTCTGATGAGACATATTATGTCATGCTTACACAAACTTCAAGAATACCCCATAAATTTATCTCGGGAATTGAGGCTGAATATCAAGAAAAACAAAGAAAGAAAAAACATGTTTTTACATTTATTGGAATCGTATCCATAGGAGTAATCCTGACTACCAGTTTATCTAATTTATTTTTCTAAATTTTTAGGCTAATCGTATTGATCATGTTTTTCACAAGGACATCCAGGATCTCTTAATTTAGGGGAAACACATGAACAGTGTTTACAACAACCATATTTCATATCCGTATATTATAGTCATACTTGTTTAATATAATAAATTTGTTGTTCATCTTAAACAACATTTTGAAAAAATATAAAATAGATTCATAAATATGATTAGATGTTTAGTTTTTTTATTTCTAAACAATAATTTTAAAATAAGATTTTTTCTCTGTTAGTTAAAAAATATGAGGAGATTATACTATAATTATTCCCTGCTCTACTAAATACTGAATTCCTTTTACAAAATCATCATCTGTGATTAGTTCCTTTGCCCACCAACCTGCAATGTTCTTAATCCACATTGGCACTTTGTTAATGCCATCTATCTTTACATCAAATGCAGATACTAGTATCTGATTCCCTTTAATTTCTGCAAATACTTGATAGTTTCCAATCAAAGATTCACTTGTTAAGGCCATGGTAGTCATAAAAGTTCCATCCCGGGAAAATGTAGTGATTGTTTCTTCTGAATTATCTGGTTTTACTACGGTTAAAGTCAATGTACCTTCATGTTTTTCTGTAAAGCTTCCAGTGATTTCTGCATACTTTGTAGATCGACTATCAGGAAGTGTATAGATGGTTCTAATGGATGGAAGATTTTCATTTTCAGAAATTGATATTTTTATTATTTCATTTTTTATCAAGTATTCGATAGCACGGAGAAATTCTGATTCTGATATATCGTCACTTGCCCACCACCTAGCATTGTTTTTTATCCAGTCTGGGATTATGATTTCATTTGGATTAACAGTTACAGTAAATGATATTGGAGTTGCTCTGTTTCCAGCAGAATCCATAGCGTTACAAATAACAATTGTCGAGCCTATTGGAAATATTGAGCCAGAGCTATAATTACAAGATGGTCTTATGATTTGATCTGTATCATCGATTGCCAAAACTTCAAAGGGTACTTTTGCTCCATTTTGACTCTCCGAATCGAGTACAATATCTTCGAATTTGAGAAGTTTGGGTGGTGTTGTATCTTTTGGAACATTTACTGGTCCAGATCCTTCACTTGTATTTCCAATAACCACTCCACTTCGGGTAATGTTTAGAACTCCTGTCATCCAGGGGTGCAGTGTACAAAAATAATTGATAACATCATCTTTCTCAAATTTATGTGAATAAATTGCACCTGCTAATATAACTCCACTATCAAAAGTACTAGTTGGTCCCCTAGATGCGGTACCACTTGTAACAGTATGCGCAGCGGAATCCATATTCTCCCAAGTAATTATAGAGCCTTTACCTGCATCGAATCTATAAGGAATGTAACAGGATCGATTCTCCTCACACCCTAAGAGGCTTGAACCTTGGGCAATTACAATATCTCCTTCTGATTCTATTTGTGTAGGCGCTATATCAGAATCAGAAAATGGTGTAGATTCTGGAGCACTTACAGAAAATTGAATTATTTTTTCTTGACATTCGCCCAAAGATGGAATCTTGCACTCATCAAAAGTACCTTCATAAATATGCAAAACAAAAGTAAGATTTTCTTTGGGCACTTCAAAACAGAATCTTGCATCATCAGAAATTCCAGGATTCAATTCAATGGAATGACCCCAAGGACAATAAGTTTCAGTTACAGCATGTCTTTTTTTTAACAAATTATAATAGATAGAATTAGGAAACTCTCTATTCTCAGAGTCATCAAGAGTTACAGATTCATAGTAAATCGTTACTGTTTCATCATCATTGTTTGTAAAGTCAGCCACGACTGCAATTACATCAGATGTTTTACCTGAAATTCTTTCTGATTTGTCAACAACCACATTTAGATTTTCCCAGTCTGCTTGTGCAAACGAAGAAGGAATTAGAGAAATCCCAAGAATTACAATTACTGCAAAAAGAATTTGTTTCGTACCTTGTTTTTTCTTAAAGATTAATAACATTTGGCAATACTTTCAAAAAATAATTTCAAGTTCAAATCTAAAGAGACGAACTATTTTTGGGGACAAGGAATGTTCGGTTCCACCTCAGGAGGGATTCACCTACCAAATGGGGGGTAAAAATGAACACAGATAGACTAGGGAATTAAATAAAAAATTGTTTATCTAATAAGATTAAACCAATTATTTTCAAATAAAGATTAAAACAAAAAAGAAATAGAGTTTTTCTTACTCTAGTATTGTTCTGCAGAAGTTGATGATATTCCTGAAGATATGGAAGTAGGTACGGTTGGAAATTTCTCCCCAATTTGACTTCCTGCAACTGCTGAGGCTTCTTGAAGGATCAATTCTGTTTCTTCATCAGATCCTACACTACTCTCAAAGCTGCCCTCAAACGAATTTGAGAAAAGTCCACCTAAAGTATCTCCCATAGCTGCAAATTCAGCATCGGCTTCTGGTATGAATTTTGCAAGTGCGGGTCCCATTTCCTTCATTGTAGACATTGCAGGTCCCAGTGCATGCATTACGTCGCCAAGCTCATTGACTGTAGATAGTCTCATCTGAGTCTTCTCTAGGGACAACCTAATGTTACCAATTACTTTTTCATGTTTGCGTAATTCTCCCAATTCAGTTGCAAGTCCTTTGGCCTTTACCTTGTCATGGCTTTGTTGTGCATCAACTATTCTTTGAAATAATTTTGCATCTTTTTGGGTTAATTGTTTTGCAATAGAATCAAGTTTTGCTATTGGTTGATTTAGTGTTCTAGTTGCTCCTTCTACCCTGGGCTTTAATGGTCCTTCCTTGTGAATGGCTCCACCAATCTTTTCTGTTATTCCTACAGTTGTTCTTGGTGACCACGATTGTTCAAAATTTACCATTTTTGAATAATGGTGAAAATAGGTCTTATGAAAAGGAGTGAATATTTGCGATCAATTTAGATCAATTTTTTTCTAAAAATAAATCTAGTTTTTCTCCAAATTCAATATTCAAACCCTTGGAGGCTTGAATCATTTATGGGAATAATTTTAGGCTTTCAAATGGTCTGTGTTTTAGTTCGACCCTACTTTCAGGTTCAAATCCAGAGATTCATCTACCAAATGAGGGGGTAAAAATGGACGCATATTTTTTTGAAATTGACCCGACCTGTAGAGCAACATGAATCACCGTTTTTATCACCCAAAGATAAAATTAATTATCAAGACTTTACAAATTCTAAAACTACTCTATCTAGCATAAATTTCAAAAATTGGGTTAGCGGTTTTTTTATCCAATGCTTTGCATTCCATTCTAGTACAAGTTCGTCATAAAACTTCCATTCATCTTCATCTTTTTTGAGATGTATTGACATCATTGCCTCAAATTCTTTAGTATCCCACTCAACAGGACACATCTTATCGCTCATCTGGATTAATTTTCCATTTTTCATTTGAAATGGATATGATTTGCATACACTTGGTTTAAAGTCATTTACGGTACATCGAAAGATATCTTTAGATTCTTCAAGAAACATGCAGCCGCTATCTTTTTGTTTTAAAGCAAGATCTAGCAAACCTTCTTTTACATTTATTCCAAGATCATAATCCTTTGCTCCGTAAATCTCAAGAAAACTCTCTGGAGCCAATCTCAATCCAACTGAGAGTCGATAAATGTCATGAGCGTTAACAAATATCACATACTCTTTGCAGCAGTTTGTATGACATGAAATACAAGGAAATTCTCCAGTCTTAGATATATCAGAATCATTTGTGATTACATTCAACTTCATAAATCATTTATCATATTTCATGTATTAAGTATGTAAAAAAAGTATTTCAAAACATAAACTTTACGATCTTTCATTTAGTTAATCGCTTAAGGAAATATTTCAAATTATTTTCGTCACTCGACCAGACCAGTAGAAGGAGTTGTATCTAGAAAAGTCCACTCCACGGGGATTCACCTACCAAAATGGGGATGAAAATGGACATAGATAGGCGTGAAAATTAATTTTAATCAAATTCTAAAGTTAAGATAATCTAGCTAAGCTAAGAGTTTTGAAAATATGAATTATATCCAAAAACACTCAAAATTATGAGATTTATTTCAGAACTTTGTAATGTAATTCAACAAGTTTCTCATAATCAGTGGTTTTCATCAATTCAAGTTTTGTTTCTTTTGTAATGTTCTTGAATAGAGGTATTCCAGTACCAAGTACTACAGGAATAACAGATAGTATTATTTTATCTACCAGATTTAGATTCATGAAAGCAGAGATTATTTCTGCTCCTCCAACTAACCAAATGTTTGTTCCATGGTTAGAAATGACATCTTTTACCAATTTCTCTACATCATGTACAAATTTTGTGTTTTCATCTTTGGAAAAATTATTATTTCGAGAAAAGATATAGGATTTTTTGTCTTTGTATGGATATGCACCAAAAGTCAGCACTTGATCATATGTTGTTTTACCCATAATCACAGTGTCTATAGATTTGTAAAAATCATTATATCCAGAGGGTCCACTTTCTGGAAGCCAATCAACATCTCCATTTTCTCTAGCAATGTATCCATCCAAGCTTGATGCAATGAAGAGGATAATTTTTCTCATAGTAATTGTGGGAATTTAGGTGATTTATAATCACAGATAAATCCTAAAAGCCTTGTTTTTTGAGATTATTCTCCATCGAGTATGGTCCATGACAATCCCATGAGTTGCTCCCAAGCAGGTGCGGATTCAGTGTTATTTTCCATACCTTGTTAATGCAAAATGTACTTAAAACACTCACGAATGAATCGTTCATAGAAATCATCAGTGTGTGCTAAATACTATTTTTGAAAACTATATTCAATTGGGACTTTCACCAAGTAACAATCGTTGTTGGTCTTAAGTTTCAATTATCAAAAATCTAGTTTTCATTCTCTTAATTCTCATCCTTCCCAAAAAATAATTTCAAAGCCGTCAAATGGACTATTGATTTTAGTTCGACCCTAAACCCAAATACGGTGTTGTAGTTTTAGTTTGATGTCCTCTCATAGATTCCATTTGAAGTGTTAACGAGTTTATCTACAATCAGTAATAATAGAATCCCCCCTTTTCAGGTATCAAAAGTCCTACAAATCCAGACTATAATGTGGAGTTGTTTTGTTGGAATTATTTTCTAAAAATAGAATGAAAATAAAAATGGAGATTTATTATATAACAAGTAAAGTTTAACGTAACATTAAATTACTTATTGATACCGATATTCGCACAAAAATTTAAGTTTTTATAAAATAAACTACTGTTGAAATATGTTGGTATCCAAGGAAGTTAAACAATTAGCAGCCGAGATTTTCAAAGTTGACCCAAAAATCCTTCATCAGGGTTTAATAGATTTGGAGGGAAATGTTTTACTTGATCAATCTTCAGCTGCATCTGAACCAACGGAACCTGATTCTGATAGAATTAAGTTTTACAATCAGCTTGGTCTAAGAAGGAGTGGCCGAGGAGACTTTGATGATGTCTATGGAAAAACAGACTATGTTCATATTATTAGAGAAAATATGCAGCAAATGATTCTATACTTGCCAATGATTACAATTTATCTTACTTTAGAGAAATCTATAACCCCTGAGGAAGTAAAAATCACTTCTCAAAAAATAAAATTTATAGATAACGAATTTATCAAAAATGCAATTAAATCTTAAATGTTTTCAACTTTGCCCAAACTGAGGCATTACAAGAAATTTAGTTAATTAAAAATTATCACCTTTCCCAAAAAATAATTTCAAATTACTCTTTATTTGCTCTGAACTTTACCAGATATACTCCAGCACCGATAAATCCTTCGAAAAATAATTTCAAATCCCACAAAGGGTCTTGGTATCTTGGTTCAGTACTCTCAATATTTTGAGGTGTTAACGAGATTTTCTGATAATTTTAAAATAAGCAATCACTCCCCCCACCACAATTCCTACCAAGATAATACCAAGTCCGATTAACCATACTTCAGAAAACAAGTCAGAACTTGTAATAATGATAAATCCCATTAAACCTGCAATAACAATTATCAAATATGTGATTAGGATATTCTTATTCATTTCAAATCAAATTCGATCCAAAATCTCTTTTTTCTTTGCCTCAAATTCTTTTTCGGTGATTATGCCAAGTTCCTTTAGTTTTGCAAGGTCGCTTAGTAAATCAAGACTAGATTTACCATATTGGGTGCCTATTCTTATCCTTCCGACAAATTTTTCAAACAACCCAAAAATTATATCTCTTACTTTAGCTAACCCACGAATAATTTTTCGTTTGTATTTGTTTTTATCTTTCTGATCCATTGTCCTCAGATAATCTGTTTTTGCTTGAACTTCTTGTACAACGGAACTTTCCTTGGTCTTTTGAATACTGTTTCGGATATTTTCATCAATTTTTTGGGAAGTATTTACTACAAAGTCAATTGAACTCTTCATCTTCTCATTTGCTTTTTGTTTTATTTTTAGAAAGGAATCTTCTCTAGTTTCCTTTCTGATAGGAATGTTTTTTGTGGGATGTTGATTTGTGGTTGCATCTTCTTTTTCGGATAAATTTTCTTTAGTTTCTTTTTTGGATTCCAATTTCAGGTGACCATTACATAGTGTCTAGTCTATTTTAACATGTATAATTTTTGAAAGCTTTAACAACACCTCTAGGAATTATTGCTGTAATTGGCAAAAAAGTACATAGTTGTAGCAATAATAATTGGAATTGCTATAGGCTCAGTTGGCACTTATTTTTCAAACTATGCCTTTAATTTCTTTGGGATTGAGGAACTATCAATACCCTCAATGGGTGAAGGAAGACCAAAGGATACATCAACACAAGTTTTTCCACAAGGCCTTCTTACAAACGAATTGAAATACAAACTTCTTGAAGTAAAGAAAATTGATTTTGGAATCAATGGTGAAAAACCACTGGAGGGAGGAGTCTTCCTAATAACAAAAATAGAAATTGAAAACTTGGCCAAATATGAAGTTACTGTGTATGGAGAAAACTGGTTTTTAAAAGACCAAGACGATAGAGTATATACTCCAAAAACATTCAATGCGACTCCTGAAAAAAATGAAAACATTTTCAGCATCAGAATTCCTCCAGGTTTTAAAATTGTCAAAGGGATTGGTTTTGAGATTCCATCAAGTTTAGAATCTACTAGAGAGTTGTATGTCGCAGACAGGGCGTTTGAATCTGAACCTGTTTTTCTAGGAATTGTGTAACCTTCCCAAAGAATAATTTCAGAACCCATAAAGGGTTTTAATATTTTAGTTCAAGACTCTTAAAAAAAATCAGCAGCCCCTAGAGATGACTTGTTGAGTTAGTTCAAGATATCCCACAAATTTAGGCTAGAAGTATGGGCTCGTGGGGAATCACCTATCATCTTGGGGAATAAAAAAAGTCTAACTTTGTGAGGGGAAAGTTCCTGTTAATGCCACAATATATCGTGGGCCAACCTGTAATCCATTTTCATCCCAGCTCTCAAAACATCTCATATCAGGTAAGGCAAAGGTGGTTTCACCATTCCCACCATAAGTCGTGCCATAAAGTGAAAATAGTGCCGAGTTTTGTGAAATTTGTAATAACCTACCATCAGCATATGCAAAAAAGTTTGGTTCAAAGGTTCCTCCAAACAAGAAAATTTCTCCAAGATATGGGGAAGGAGTCGCCTCTGCAAAAATGGGTAATTTAGAAAATATTGGTCCAAATTCTGTTTCAACTATTGATGGTTTGTCTCTCATGAAAAATAAAACGGGGTCAATAATTGGATTCTTCAAAGTACAAGGAAGAGCACTATAAGCAGTAACACCACTGGGATTCCCTATTCCCACATCACCAAGTTGTGAATCAGCATATCCCTTGGTTGCAGCATCCGTGCTTATAGTTGGATTTGCAACATTTTTTATTTTTTCACCTGCCATATCCAAATCTCCGGTAATCACGACATTTCCACCTAAGGTTATAGTAGGCAAAAAGATTCCAGCATAGGCAGTTCCGGCTCCTCCAACAAATACAAGAACAATTAAAAGAATTAGAAAGTTTTTTGAAATATTCAAATTTCTTACCCTCGGGTAATTTAAAAATGAATTAGTTAAGCGTTTCTTTTTCCTTTACATCTACTAAAAAAGTTTAGTTTGCGACAAATATTTGGTGTATTATAGTATCACTTCAAATTAATTTATCTCAATTCCTTTAGAATTTATAGAATCATTACAATGATGCATTCTTTTTTGAAATTAATTTTTTAGAATAAAAAAAGAAAAAAAGGTTTGAAGTTTTATGGAGCTAGTTGTCCAGGAGTTAACTCTTCAAGGAAATCATTGATGTTATCACATCTTGTAAATGGTGATAGTCCATTTCCTTTTTTAGAGCATTCTTTTGCGGTATCTTGAATCCATCCATCTGTAACATGTGGCAATGGTAAAACACCTTGACCACCTGTTCCGTCTGTGATGAATTCATTACCTAATGGTATGACTGCAACAATTTCGGCATCAGCACCTGATTTTGGATCAACTACTGTGAGAACATTTGCATGTTGGCTAGTAATGTATGCATAGTAACCACCACCACTCTTTGCACCCCAATTAACACCATGACATCCTGCCGGACATGGTAATTCTGCTACTAGTTCATCAGTTTCTGTATCAATCACAGCTATGGTGTCTGGATTGATGCCTGAAACTAGAGAAAATACTGCAGTAACTACAAATTTTCCGTCTGGGCTTGCCGGAGTCTGAATTGGAAGTTTTAGAGTGTCAAGAACTAGTCCATCCGGAATAGGAGCTGAAGCACATGTTCCATCACCGCCAATCAACACTGGATTAAAGCAAGCAACTTGGATGTTTTTGAGAACATCACCTGTGTTCATATTAATTACACTTACAATACCTGTTCCGATGTTTGAAATGTAACCTTTCTCTCCTGCAATTCCAACTGCAACTGGTAAGTAGAAGGGACCATCATCAGTAGTCAATTCATGTAGAATATCTCCTGATTCTGCATCCATTATAGTTACACTACCTGCGATACCTGCAAGTCCTGGACCGATGTTCTGGAAAACATTTGGAATTAAAATTTTTGAACCATCTGCAGTAATCCATTGTCCGTGTGGGTGATTATTATCAGACCCAGTTTGGAAGTGATCAATTACTTTAAGACGTTCTCCATTTCGATCTTTAATTTTCAAGATTTCATCTTCAGCACTTAGAGGTAAAGTTAGAATTCCTTTTTCATCCCCTGTAGGTATAGTTACAATATGAGTTGGTGCTTTTCCAACAGTTATAGAATCTTTAATGTCTCCTGTTTCCATATCAATTAGATTTAGCCAGTTACCAAACCAGTTACCGTTGTAAACAACAGTATGCTCAGTATCAACCCACATGTTGTGAGGATTGTTCCATTTACCTTGCTCGTCTTGGTCAACACCGGCAAAGTTTGAAACACCATTCATCTCTCGAGTAACAGTAAAGGTATCTGCACTAACTACTGTAATGCTTCCTGGTTTTTGGCCAGTACTAGTAGTTTGGCCCTCAACTTTTTCAAACTGAGCATCTATCCAGATTTCACCTATACCAGCTACTGCCGGTGGATCTCCTACAGCTACACCATGAAAGTTATCACCAGATTTTAGAATATCCCACTTTGACTCTTTATCAAGTGTAATGCCAAATGGGTCTGCTGCTGGTTTTTCATCAAATGGTGCAATGTTTGTTAGAATACTAGCAACTAGAGTTGCAGGTAATTCGGTGGCACCAAGATGATCAATGAAAGGTAAATCAGTAGATGATACGGCTGGAATTGATCCATCGTCATTTAGAACTACTACAATTCCTGACATGTATGGATGAACCTTGCATGCAAATAGATGAATGCCTGATTTATCAAATTGAACAGTTATAGAATCGTCATCAGCTTTTGATTGATCAACTTTTAAAAGTTCAGTTGCAGGTACTAAAAGACTTACAGTATGTTTTGTGTCGGTTTTTGAATTTAGATCAAATTCTACTGCTTGTCCTCGTTCAATGATTGCAAGAGGTGCTCCTAAGGATTCACTCTTAAACCAATTTGCAGGTTCGTCAGTCAAGTACATTGTATCTACAACGTTACTTGCCTCCACTTCTGCTAAAATTCCAGGTACTGCAAAATTACCGTTTGGAGTATGAATTGCTCCTGTAATTTTTGTTTCTTCAACAAATGGATTTGCAGAAAATAGATGTGCATTTTCTGATTCAGCTTGTGTAAACATGAATAATCCGACAGTGGATAAGGAAATTGCCATTATTGCGAAAGTCATTAGTTTGTTTCTATTAGTCATTAGCCATACTTTGAAGAAGTGGCTTTAATACTTCAAGAAGAATCTCAGGACATGAGTCCCACTGCATGAGATTCATTGCTGACAATTGGCATTAGAATTAAAATTAAAAAAAATTATTCAAACAATTCATGAACAAAACACTTGCAATTTCTGCAATCACAATTTTTGCAGTAATGCTAGGAATGAGTGCAGTAGCACCAGTATTGGCAGATCCACCAGCAGGAAATAAGGTGTTTATCTGTCATAAACAAACCAAAGACAAAACTATCGATGAAGTATTTCAGCCAGCAGGCTGGTATCCTCAAGAGGTAAGTGTAAAATCACTTCAAAAACATTTGAACCATGAAGATTTTGAAATCTCAAGTCTTGATGATTCCGCATGTCCACCAGATGACTAACCTGATTTTTTAATCCCAGGAAATACAACGCTAACCTTTTCTTTTTTTATAATTCATAGAGATCATCTGCAAGTCTTTTACCACTACGTTTGGCAAAGTAGAATCTCAACCAAAATACAATACTAATTAAAATCATGGCAACCATATGGATTACGGAAGGTAATTCTTCAAAACTACCAAGCTGTAGGAGTTCCATCTCTCCTGAAAAATCAACAACCTCTCCTGCTATCCAAATAATTAGGATAATAGAGATTTGAAATTGAAAGCTCTTTACACTTTTTGATTTTATTGCAAGGGATCCGAAAATTCCTACTGCAACCAATAAGAGAATCAGTGTAATGTATCCTACTAGAGAAATTTCAGTCATACAATAGCCCTCTTAACGCTACGAATTCTAAGATACCAAATTCCAAATATCACAAGCACCAGCACAGAAAGTGGGTAAATCACATTATCTGCAATTTCCTCAAACCCAAAGACTTCAGTTGCATGATAAATTGCATGAACAATTGCAAAAATACCTACTAGAATAGTCAATTTTCGAAGATTTCCCTCTAGGTGAAAGCTCAGATAGATAGGAATTACAGATGCAAAAAATATTGCAATGCTGCTTATAATGTTAATTTCAATTAGTTCACTCAATAGAATCCTCCAGTGAAAAGAAATTTTTGGCAGTATTTTCAATTGGATCCACGTTTTTGCTAGATTCCACAGTTACTTCATTTTTCTGGTACTCTACGTTTACTGACCGAATAGTACTCCTAAAGAGACTGTATTTTTTCCCATCATCAGTAAACCCCATCCTTACTACTACTAACAAGTCATGATCTAGCATCCATTTTATTTTTCGATAAGCTGTACTGTGAGGAATATTAAATTTTTTTACAATATCTGTTCCTGTAACTAATTTATCCATGGATTCATTTAGAATATCCAGCATCTCCTTGTCTGCAAGTGCAGTTAAAATTGCCTTTTTTAGTTTTTCACTTTTTATTATCATAATTTTTCTACTTTTAATTTCAATTTAGAATTAGTAAAATTCATTTAAAATCCCTAGTTTGATTCTCAAACCATAGAATAATAATATATCAGTGATAAATTGTTCGAAAATCTTATTTTGAACATTTGTTATACAGTTAATCCCAAACAGTGAGACTCAGAATCGACTTTAAATGCTTGATTTTAAAGAACGGTGTATTGCAACTTAATATTACACTTGATAATTTTAAAGTGATTTAAAACAACAAAGAGAATAAAAATTTTGAAGAGCATGACAAAAATTTGTAAAAAACCTTTCTATCAAATTACTACTGAATCTTTTATTAATTCAACATCTAGTTTTCACAAGATGAGACAGAATTATAAAATTTCTTTTTCATTGTTTACCATTTTTACCATTGTTATCTTTTTTGGTTTTATTCAAGCAGTAGATGCAGCAGATGACAGAACAAAACTTGAAGCTGAAATGATAAATCCATCCACAGGAAAAGATGATGGAAAGGCAAAATTTGAACAAAGAGATGATAGAAAAACTTTTTCTGTAGAAATTGAAGATCAAAAATCAGATTCTACATTTAAGATAAAGCTAAATGGCACCATTCTAGGCACATTTATTACTGATGATTCAGGTTTTGCCGATTTTAATTTGGACAGCAGAGATGGAGACACCATACCACATGTTACTTCAGGAAGCAGAGTAGAAGTGGTTGATTCAAATCAAAATGTAGTGTTGTCTGGAAAAATGATTGGAACAGATGGCACTCAAGATGTTAGTTCTCCTGTCCCACCACCAGTATCAGAACCAGTTTCCACAACAAAGGTAATCATACCATTTGGAGCAAAGGACAAAAATGTGTCAGAGTTTTACGTGCCAAGTGCTATCTCAGTTAGCTTGTCTGAAACAATAACTTGGACAAACCAGGATGACACCGAACACACCGTAACAAGTAGATCTAGTGGAGTTTTCAATAGTGGACTGTTTGGAACAAGTCAATCATTTTCTCATCAATTTACAGTTGATGGAACATACGAATACTTTTGTCAGCTTCATCCCTGGATGACAGGAACAGTAATTGCAGGAAAGGGTGGAGATGTTTCTGCCCCACCTGAACCTACACCACAGTCTCCATCTAATCCTGCACCAGTTCCAACTCCTACACCAACTCCTACACCAACCCCATCTAATCCCCAAAGTCCTTCACAATTCACAGTGACTATTCCATCTGGTGCTGCAGAACAAACTATTACAGAATTTTATTTGCCAAATTCAATTTCCATCAGAGTTTTTGATTCAATTCTCTGGAAAAATTCAGATATTGGATTTCATACTGTAACTAGCGGCCAAGGATCATCTAATGGATTGTTTGATAGTGGATTGTATGGTCCTGGAGAAACTTTTTCACATCAATTTACATCAGTTGGGACATTTGATTATTTTTGTTTGGTTCACCCTTGGATGTCAGGTAAGGTTTTAGTTAATCCTGCAAGTTCTTTAATCGCCTCACCAAGTCAACCAACAACAACTCCAATTGAGCCATCTTTACCTCCCATTCCTCAAGATTCACTACCTGATCCTCAGCCAATCCCAGAACCAAATCCTGCATCAAAAATTTTAGAGGTAATTATTCCTCAAGGGGCTGCACTTCAAACTGTAGAAGAGTATTATTTACCATCAAAGATTTCCATTAATACTTCAGATTCCATAACATGGAAAAACCAAGATGAGGGATTTCATACTGTAACTTCAGCTGAAGGAGGATTGTTTGATAGTGGATTATTTGGTCCTACAAAATCATTTTCTTTTCAATTTAACAAGGCAGGAAATTTTGATTATTTCTGTGCTGTTCATCCCTGGATGACAGGTTCTGTTGTAGTTACAGGTCAAGAAAAAACAAATCAAAGTGAAACAACTAAAACCATACTTTCTCCATTAAAACAAATGAACAAAGGAATTATGGCAAAAAACGTTCAATGTAAAACAGGTTATGACTTGATTGTAAAAACTGCGAAAGAGTTGGGAGCATGCGTAAAACCTACTAGTTTGCCGGTACTAATCCAACGAGGTTGGGGCCAGTAATTAATTTGAATCGGTTTTAAAAAATTCTTAATTTTGAGTTTAACTGAAAACTTGCACGGTTGATTATAGCTATTACCAAAACTGGATATTTAAAATAATTGTAACGTTTAGAGATGACAAATCTTCTTATTCTCTTGAACATCTAAAAATGGAAGAAAAAATAGTAAGGCGCTGGCAAAAGTTTTCAGAGTCACAATTGATTCTCATTGTATGGGATTGATAGATAGATTATTTATACAAATTCACCTAGTAGTAATATGAAAAATAATCACCAAGACACAATTGTTTGTAATGAGCAATACTACGGAATGTTTAAGAAGATTATTTCAAACGAGGGATTGTAAATGTCTCAAATGGTAATTCAAAAAAATAAAAAAGTCAGTAGAAATGCAAGATGGTCATGGGCTGCCAGATGTGTAAATGATTCTGAATACAATGTTGAAAAATCGCCTCTTTCAAAACCAGACCCAGGAGATTTGGGATTATTTAGAGTCAAAACAATAGGTTATCACAAACAGCTAATAACTAAAGATGACAAAAAGTTACGTCTTTATGAAAACGATCTCTTTGTAGGTGTTTTTGGAAATAGATATGCAACTGATGGTTTTGAAGGACGGGTAGGAAAATTAGAGAAACTAAGTATGCTGACTGGGGCCGGAATGGTTGGCACTGTCAAATATAGGCACAAATCAATTAAAAAATCAACTAAACTTGCCTTTGTAGGATTACTAAAAGATGAAAATGGTAACACTGTAAATCTTAAAAAATTAAATTTTCATAAATCCATCCCAAAACAAGCACCAAAAAACTTGATCCTAGTTGTAGGTTCTGGCATGAACTCTGGAAAAACTACCACCGCTAGTAAATTAATTAATGGTCTATCAAAGGAAGGTAAAAAAATTGCCGCCTGTAAACTAACAGGAAGCGTTTCTAATCGAGATAAAAATGAATTAAGTGCAGCTTCTGCTGATTATATTATTGATTTTAGTGATTATGGGTTCCCCTCTACTTATTTGTGTGAAAAAAAGGAACTAGTTGAATTATTTCAAACCATGTTATCAGATATTGAAAAGACATCTCCAGATGTGATTGTGATGGAAATTGCAGATGGAGTTCTCCAAAGAGAAACTAAAATGATTTTATTGGATAAAGAAATACGAAATATGGTCAAAGGTGTAGTGTTAACTGCAGAAAGTGCACCTTCTGCATTATTCTCTTCCCAGCAATTACTTGATTGGAATCATAATGTTATTGCAGTATCAGGAGCTATAACCTCATCGCCTCTATCTTCAAAAGAATTTATCCAAAATAGCGAAATTAAACTAGTGTCATCTGCAAACTCTGGTTCAGATTTATCAGACTGTATAATTAATTTCCTAAAAAAATAGATTGCCCCAAAAATCTCCTTTAAGATATGCATTACACAGATTAAGTAATTACAAGATTGCCTTATTTGCTGCAATTTTTTGGTCAATTTTATTTGTAATTATTCCAATACAGATTCCAAT
>DATKYM010000026.1:0-5087 GCA_035528495.1 Nitrosopumilaceae archaeon | reverse complement strand
CGTCATGACATACATCAACCTTTACTGGAGGTGTTTCTGCCACTACATCAACTGCCAGACCTGGAGTGGTCTGGGCAAATGCAGTACCGGTCATTCCTGCTACAAGGACTAGAGATAGAGTTCCTGCTAGAAGTTTCTGCACATTATTAAAAGTCAATAAAATAATTTGTAGAAATTACTTTAATACAATTATGAAGACAAAGACTAGATTATCAATCAGTGGTTTTATCATTGTTTTAAATTAATTTGTTTCAAGGTCATCATAAAAATTTAAACATCTGATGGCTGAAAACAAAGTAAAATAACAAAAAATCAAATAAAAATTATTGTATCAAAAATAAAAATACCAAATTATTTTTGGAACCATAACAAAAAAATAATTTAAATTGTTATAATGTTGTTACATTCTCTACATTTCACACGGACCGACTCACCATCTAGGCGAGTAAATCTCTTAGAACCACATTTTGGGCAAATAGGACATGCTCTTAGTGGTTTCATTAGTGCTCAGTGGGTTTTGTATCTGATTTTGTTATTATCTCTAATCGGTTTTTTGTATTAATTTTATCCAAAAATTTTGATACTGCAGGTGGGACTAGTTCTTGCCAATTATCACCAGATACAATCATTGAGCGAATCCTAGTTGCATTGTATTTTTTTCTATCCAGGAACACTGGTGTTACTACATTCAGGCCAAAATCAGATAATAGCATCTTTACATAATCATTTCCACTATACACCTTATCAAAATGCGGAAGCATAGATTTCAAGAAAGAGGGCCAAGTGGCAATGTTAAACTGGTTCTCTATTGCAACTATAACGCACTTGCTCATATCCATACCAGATTCTAAAAGTGAATCATGAATCATATCAATTCGCTCCCCAGCAGTAAATGGATCTTTTTCTAAATAGTTAAACTGGGAACTAGTAATTGTGACTAGTACCTCATCGCATTCTTTTAGGATTTGTTTTACCAAATCCAAATGACCTAAATGAAATGGTTGAAATCGTCCCATCATCATTCCGCGCATGACTAGAGAATGTTTTTGATTTTATTAAATGAGTCTATTTGATTGGTCCTGCTCCAAGTATTCGGATGGTAGTTGATTCAGGTTTTAAAATTACTGCAATGTCTCCTGCATGATATGCAATTGGCTTTTCAAATGCTAGTTGCAATGGATTAATTGATGAAAATTTAGCAGCTTTTATTTGCAATCCAACACTTACAAGACACATTTGTCCTTTAGATATTTCATGTTTGTAAAAAGGACTTTTTGTAAAGTCAAGCTCGACATTAGTATTTACCAAGACTGCATCTGCTTTTGATATAATATCACCTCGTCCCACATCATCAGGCTTTACACCCTTTACTGCAAGCCCAACTCGAGCAGGACAGGTAGATTCTGAAACTGGATCATCGTGCATTTGAATTGATTTAATCAGTACATCAGAGCCTTGCGGATATATCTTGAGATTATCATATTGTTTTATTTTATCTACAGTTACTTTACCCAAAATTACAGTTCCTACTCCCTTGACATCAAAGCAATGGTCAACTACCATCTCAGGTGGCCCGTCTTTTATTATCGGCTCTATTTTATCCATCTCTTCTTTTAATTTATCAGGCTCTACTTTGAGATATTTTTCAATTACAGTTCCCTTTATCATGGAATCTAATTTTGACTCGTCTACCTCAAAAGAGTGAGTTAGTATTCCATTTTCTTTTTTTAATGAATCAAGTGCAATGATTTGCTCACCTGTGAATTTATCTAACTTATCAACAAAAAAAATTACAAATTCTGCCAAGTTAATTGCCTGTAACAGGGGCTGTATTTTCTCAGGAAATCCATTAGGAGTTACCCAGGTTTTGATAACATCAGATTCTTTTCTATCATAAAGAGAAATATCAGTAACTGTTCCTTTTTTCCCAAATTCAGCTGCCAAGTCTTGTTTTCCTAGTACCACAAAGTTGATGGATTTTACCAATAGTTTAGAGTAAAAAATTGGCTTAATGTACGTAACGAGAATATTTTTAGAGTCATAAATTCATTGAGGTGGCAAATAGTTAGCAGTGATGTTTTCAGAAAGATGATTTTTTTATCCAGTAAAATTGTATCATTTTGAAAATTAATTTTATCATCAGTACGTTTTATTTACAAAAGGCTTGTTTTGAAAAAAGATGAGACTGGTATCAAAAGCTCTTTTAATAATAATACCCACCATAATTATTTTGGCCATTTTTGCCATAAATTCCCCAAAGGAATCAGAAATCAAAGAAAACTACCAATTAGGGTTATCAGGAATTAAAAAACAATATGTTAAAGGCGAGATGATTATTTTTTCATTATTTCTTAAAGGCTATGGTAGTGAATGTGGCACATATGATGTACAATTAAAGAAAGGAGACACGATAATTGAGAGAAAATCAATTGATATTGATTGCACAGAGACTGTTGGTAAAGATTTTGAATTTGTAAATATAGACATTACAACGCTGGAATGGACTCTCCTCGAGGCTGGCAATTATACTGCAGTTGGAGAGTTTACAAAAAACGATGGTCAAAAATTCCAGGATCAAAAAACATTCACAGTTATTGAGTAGTCAGATGTTAGGCGCTAATTGTATCTTTTCAGGTTTAATCTATCAGAGTGATCACTACTAGTCTCAAATATTTTCCTAAAAATGTAGAGACTATTGGTTTGTTTTTATGCGGTACCACTTGTCAAAGAGTTCTTGAGCTATCTCCTCTTGTAACAGTATCTTTTGTTTCATGTTATCATCCAGCCTATCAGCAATTACAATTTGATGACCAAAACTATCTTGTAATTCTGCAAGTAATGCCGTGGCATCAAAGATTTGAGAAGCACGTTGTTTCTCAGAGTCTACAATTTTGCCAAATTCAGAGTGCAATCGAGTTAATGGTTCCCCTGAATCCTGAAATCGCACAAATGATGGGTTTATCTGTTTGAATGAACCAAAAGAGTTCATCTCAAAGATTCTACCATCTTGAGTAGTCCAATAATCACTGTACTTTTCATTCTGTGTTACTTGTACCAATCCTTCACCTTTAACTGAAGATGGGATCATTTTACTTGTCATTGGATTTAGTGAATCACCCGATAAAACAAATCCTTCATTAAGAAAAGTCGTCTGGCCTCGTAGTGCAAAATCAATTGCCTTTATTGCCATTACCTTATCTGCAAGTGATTCCAAGAAAACTGCAGATAATGTGGTAGTATCACAATTCTCCTCTGTGTCAGTTTCAAGGCACTTTGATTTTTTGTGTGTGACACTTAGAGATGCCCTATCAATTACCTCAGTCTCTTGAATAACTTTGACGTCATCTATTTTTCCATCAGTATCATACCATACCTCTACTCGTATCTCTGCTAGGTGACCCATTCCAACTTCAGGTACACCAAAGAGAAATTCCTGAATCTTGAGATCTTTACTAGCGTATACTTTTGCTGTAAATGTGTTTAATGTACCAATTTCGAGTACTTGCTCATCAAATGGAGTGTGGTGGTTATCAGTTAGTGTAAAGGAGTTATCATTAAAGACAAAGCCGTTATCAACTACCATGGTCTCACGAGTTTCATGACTTATTCCAAAGGTTGGTCTTGTGTCCCATTGTTCATCTCCTCCACCTTTTCCAATTTCTGATTCAATAGGTGTGCAGGTATCTCCAACTAGTTGCTCGCCGGTAGGACATTCAATAGGTGTGCAGGTATCTCCAACTAGTTGCTCGCCGGTAGGACATTCAAAGTTACCAAAGTTCAAACCGGTAAATTTCTGACTGGATGAATCTACGGTTACATCATAACACTTCGGGTTTTGAGTGGAACCGGGTTGTGTTTGTATCCAATTTTTTTGTAAAACTTCACAGACATGGTAATTATCTTCAAATAATCCCATAAAAGAATAAAATCCCGGTTGGTCAATGTCTTTATCTTCTGTGACTGTACTTTGTTCGCCTGCGTCTAATACGCCATTCATATTCGTATCTAAGAATATAGTCCATCCGTTAAGGTATGGCTCTTGCTCATCATGCTGACCATTCAAGTTACTGTCGTTGTACTTTTTACCGGTGATTTTTCCTAGTTTTTCATTACCAAAATCATGGCCGTCACATATCTGACCATTGTAAGTTAGAGTTGATTCAATACACTCGGGGGTTTGAGGATTACCTGGGTCTGTTTGTGCCCAATTATCTTGCATAACTTCACAAACAACGTAATCACCTAAGGGTAGGTTCTTAAACCAAAAAACACCGTCACCCAGAGATTCATCATAGGCAGTGATAGTTGATTGCTCACCAGCGTCTAAAACATGATTGTAGTTTTCATCTAGAAACATTGTCCATCCGTTAAGGTATGGCTCTCGGAAATCATGTTCACCATTGCCATTGATATCTTCATACTTTAGCCCTTGAATTGAAGCAGAATAATTATTAGGGCAATCACCTGTCAGAGCGCCGTTATTCAGACATTCTAAATTAGAACCTGCAAATGCATTGATACCAGAACTAAAAACAATTGTTAATGATATTGCAAGAAATGTAACTGCAAATGTAATTCTATCGCCCTTCATTTGAATCTGTATTTTTATATTACATCCAAATAGTATTAAGAGTAGTTCTTTGTCAACAAAAAATATTACACATTTGGAGATTTTGTGTGTGTGGATATCGGTGTGTTATTTTCAATTATTACAATTTACGTCATTCATAATAAAATAAAATAAAATAAAATAATTCTTACCCGAGTTTTAATATTGATTTAATATTCTACATTAAAGATAAAATAAATTTTTGGAAAAGAAAAAAACTCTAATTCCATCGGGTTTGCTGGTTCATTGAATCCAATACCTTTTGTGCAATGTGCTCTTGGATTATCATCTCTTCTAACATCTCTGTCGATAGTCGCTCACTCATGGTAATGTCATGTGTGAAACTATCTGGTAGTTCAGACTCTAGTGATGAGGCATCAAATACTTTGACTGCACGGTTTGCCTCGTAATCGACAATCTTGCCAAAGTCAGAGTGCAATCTGGTCTTGGCATTACCACTATCCTGGAATCGCTCAAA
>DATKYM010000025.1:0-13122 GCA_035528495.1 Nitrosopumilaceae archaeon | reverse complement strand
CCAAAAGTTTTTTAAAAAATGAAGATCAAGGAGACAGATTATGGACATTAATAATATTGCAAAACAAGGGTTAGAAAATATCTTATCTCAAAAAGCACCCAACATTGTAGATGTACTTTTTGGAAGACATGTTGGAAAGGTAGTTGATGCTGACACTCTGATAAGCGAAGTAAAAAAAAGAGTCACAATATCAGTTAAAACAGGAGTTCTTTATGAGGGGGTAGCTGAGGATTCAGAAAAATTTTTAAGAAAACATATCTTGGAAGGAATAAATTTAGTTGTGTTATACGTTGATCTAGTCGGCTCGACTTCAATAATTTTGAAACTTCCTAAAGATGAATTTTCAAAAGTAATAACGACTTTTGCTCAAGAGATGGCTTATGTCATAAAACGCCATGAAGGATTTGTCTTAAAATTTGTGGGTGATGCTGTAATTGGCTATTTTATTGACCATGATTCTAAACCATCAGCTGATAGAGCAGTGAGTTGTGCTGAATCGATGATTAAGGTTATAAAATTGGGCCTAAATCCTATTTTAAAAAAATCTGGTCTTCCAGAACTAAAAATAAAGATTGGAATGGATTACGGTGAAGCTATTGTAGTTCTTTATGGAAATGATGTAACAAATTCACATGTAGATCTGATTGGACCCGCCCTTAACATCGGTGCAAAAATTCAAAATTTAGCAAGTCCAGATCAAATTCTAATTGGGGAGGAGGTCTATGCTCGATTACATAATTCGCTAAAACAATATTTCCTCAAGTTAAAAATGGATAAAGATACTTGGAATTACAAACAAGGAGGCTCCAAGAAGATTTATCCCGTATATGCTTATGCAGGCAAGCAAAACCATTCTTAGTTTATTTCAGAAAAGCAATTAATTTCCTTTATCAAATTTAATCGCATGACATTGGGGTTATGCAATCTGATATGTCATAGGGACGTGAGATTAAAGACCAAATATACAATTACCAAAAACTTCTTTAAAGATCACGAATCTCAAAAAATGTGAAAAAATATTATATTTTTTTATTTTTAATGATTTTTGTCATTCCAAGTGCATTTGCCGAAGTAACTATTCAAAATGATCAACATTACGTTGGAGATGATGGAGTATTTCACGTTGTTGGTGAAATCCAAAATGGTTTAGAATCACCATTAAACCAAGTTAATGTTTTTGTAACTTTGTATGATGAGACCCAAAATGTGATCGTGACCAAAGAAATGAGATCACTAGTCAATACAATAATGCCAGAAATGAAAGGACCATTTGATTTTATTTTTCCAGATATCAAGCCAGAGCAAATCCAATCATATTCATTGGATTTTGACTATTCCATAAGTCAACCCAAAGATCAAGTAATTAGCATTACATCTTCAGATATGTCAAGAGATAATCACAATAATATTATAATTTCTGGAAATGTTGAAAATAATGGGGAATTCACTGCAAATACTGTTGCAGTGATAGCTACACTATATGACAGAAATGGAAATGTTGTGGGAGTATCTAGAACCCATCCTGAGCCTGATTATTTGGGCTCAGATGATGATACATTCTTTGTCTTTGCTGTTCTTGATAAAAACCAAAATTCACTTGTTACGGATTATTCGATAGTTGCAGAGTCAGAAGAATATGCTGCAGTTCCAGAATTTCCCTTGGGATCACTGATTTTATTGGCAAGTTCAGTTTCAGCATATATTGGAATTACCAGATGTTCAAACAGAATCATAGTAAATTTAATTTCTGCAACACATCTAAAGTAGGTGCAATTCCTAGGATCAGTTCTTTTTTGTCCAATGGAGTAGGTTTTGAAAATTTGATTGGAAATGTAACAGTGAGCATATCTTGATCCGTATGAGAGATTCTCACATGGTGGGTTTTAAGATCATTCTTGGAAAAAAATTCTTTCCACCTACTCAATCGTTCTAGAACCGATGTGACTTGAGTATTTACTGTATCAATATTAGTTTCTAAATCAGTATCAAACAATCCAAATTTCACCATTGGCACCATAATAAACCCCCCCAATATTTTATCATGGTTTTTCAACATTTGAGAAATAAATTCTTCAGAGTTTTTCTTGGGATAAACATCTCCATAATCAGGATCAAAATATCCTGCTATTAGTTTGCCTGAATCATAGATTCTAAAATACTCCTCATCTAAATCTAATTTCCACAACAACAAAGCCATAGTTCATGAATAAATAACAATTTACTTAGGACAGTTAAATAAACAAAAAAGGAAGTTAAACAATGGCAATATCAAAAGAAAATAGAGAATTCATAGACAGTTTAATTGATTATTACATTAGTGAGTCTCAGTCATACAGACAAATCGCAGAAAACTATGTCCCCGAAGTAACCTCTGTTTCAGATACTGCATTTGGAATTATTGCCGGCTGTGTCTATGCAGGGTTTTTACAAGCATATCAAAATCAACAACAATCCCCAGGTTTAGAAGATATGAAGGAATTTAATCAAATTTTAAAGGAGCGAGCACCATTAATTAAAAAATCATTGGTTGGAGATACCAATCTCAATTTTGAAAAAGCAAACACGGTCAAATCAAAAAATGAATCAGAGCCCAAAAAATTCTGAGTTTTCATTCCAAATTCCTAATTGTATAAAGGTGAATAATTTAACAATTATTTGAGGTCAAATTACTGAAATTACAGCATTAAAAACAAGAAATCACAGATTGAAGATACAATAAAAATTACCCGAAAAAGTTACAAGTACAGCTACAAATTAATTTGAATCAAAAATACGATTATTATGAAGTTAGATGGGAGTAAAATCATCTTTGGATTAGGAGTGTTCGGATCAGTAGCTATCGCGTTTGTTTCACTATATTTTGCTCTACGGTAAAGATAAATCACAAGACAGATCAATGCATTTATTGTCAGCTACAAATGAATTCAAAATCTCACAAATTATAGATAATGGAAAAATGATTCAATTGACACTAATTGAAAATGTATCAACTGAACCTATTTCTCAGAAGCAGATGATTATTGAAAATGTTGCCAAAAAACTAGACTCTGAGACAAAGGAACAGATCATGCCTTTGCTTGAGGCAATCCTAACAGCTCAACCCACAATAAATATCAAAAGCTATCAACAAACTCAAATGACAATGACTATGCCAAAAAGCAGATACGATCGTTTAGGTAAACCTCAAGTTGGCGAAGTGTTACATTTAGATTTAAGAAAAATTTAGCTCGTCATGTAATTATTATAATATTTTTTTTATTTCATCAATTGTTTGAAGAGGTAATGAACAAGTAAAGTCCTTGCAAACAAAAACATTTGTTGCATTAGAATCAAATATCTTCCCTGTAAAAAAAGCATAATTGGATAAGGCATCGAATTGTTTCGCATTATTGATTGAAACCATAATAGACTCGGGTAGAAATGATTGGGATAAATAGTCGGTAATTTCTACATCAATATTATTTAGAATTGTAATTTCCAGCGGTTTTTGCAAGTACATGTAAATCGTGTTTAGTAAGAATCCAAATCCAAATGGATTTTCAGCAGCCATTTGTGCCTGAGATTCCATGATTTTTGTTGAAATTTCTAAAAATTTCCGCTCTTGGGAAATGTGAAATAGCCTAAGTAAAACAAAACATGAGACAGAATTTCCAGAAGGTAAAGACAAGTCATAGTTGCTCTTAGGTCTAATGATTAGTGATTCATGACTATCCGAAGTCATAAAAAAGCTGGCATTTTCTTCATCCCAAAAGTGGTCAATTAGATGGTGGCTCAATTGCATTGCAAGTTCAAGATATTTGGAATTAGGATCAATTTCAAAAACATCTAGTAATGCATTAACAAAATATGCGTAATCATCCAAATATCCATTAATTTTTGCATTCCCATTTTTGTATGTCCGTAACAATTTCCCGTCAACGAAAAGATTTTCTTCAAGAAAGGAAATGCAATTTCTTGCAATATTTAGGTAATTTGCATCTCCAGTAACTCTATATCCTTTTGCAAATGCAGTGATCATTAATGCATTCCATGAAGTAAGAATCTTATCATCCAATCCAGGTGAAATCCGTTTAGAACGTATAGTTAGAAGTTTTCTAGAGCATTCATTGAGTATTTCTTTGACTTTATCCTCTGTGACGCCAAAATTGAACGCTACAGTTGACATGTTAATATTATTACATAAGATATTTCGTCCTTCCCAATTTCCCCCATCAGTTACATCGTAATAGAGACAGAATAATTCTGCGTCATCTCCAAGAATACTTTTGATTTCACTTTTACTCCATACATAAAATCTCCCTTCATCACCTTCGGAATCTGCGTCATAAGCCGAATAAAATCCCCCTTCAGAGGAAGTCATTTCAAGGGAAACAAAATTTAATGTTTTTTTAAGAACATCGAGATAGAAAGGATCCTTGGTTATTTGGTATGCTTCAGCATAATTCACTGGAATCAAGGCATTATCATAAAGCATTTTTTCAAAATGTGGAACTAGCCATTTTGCATCAGTTGAGTATCGATGAAATCCCCCACCAATTTGATCAAAAATGCCACCCTTAGCCATCATCTTGAGGCTTTTTAGTGCAAATTCATTAAATTTAGAGAGTCCAGATAATTTGGCATAACGAAATAAAAATGAAATATTAGCAGCATTTGGAAATTTTGGAGCTCCGCCAAATCCACCATAAGAGAAATCTCCCATTTGAAGCAGGTTCATAGCTGCTTCATCCAGTAATGGTTTTTCTAATTTCGTCGGAACTTTAATGGTCTCTGTCTTTAGTAGAGCATCCAAGAAATTGTCTGAAGCTTTTTCTATATCTTTTGGTTTTTCTTTCCATGCTTGAGCTAACTGTCGTAGAATACTTCCAAACCCCGAACGACCATAAGAATCTAAAATAGGAAAATATGTTCCAACATAGAATGGTTTTTGAGCAGGCGTAAGGAAAATACTCAAAGGCCAACCTCCTTGTCCAGTAGCTATTTGACAAACCTTTTGATAAATATCATCAATGTCAGGTCGTTCTTCTCTGTCTACCTTGATGTTTACAAAATTTTCATTCATGAATTTTGCAATTTCATCATTTTCAAATGATTCGTGTGCCATCACATGACACCAATGACACGCACTGTAGCCAATGCTAAGAAAAATGGGTTTATTTTCATCTTTTGCCTTTTTTAGTGCATCGTCATTCCATGCATACCAATGAACGGGGTTATCTGCATGTTGAAGCAAGTACGGGCTGCTCTCATGGATGAGATGATTTTTTGTCACGATGAAGCATATTCTTTTTGCTATTTGTACTTAATTGAGTTCCTAGATTTAGATAATAGAGCGGCCTTCAGCCAATTCGTAAAGTCTTACGTTAATTTTTGCCAATAGTTTCATCTTGGATTTATGAGCTTTTTTGTTATGACTGTAATTCTTTTTTTCCACCAGTTCTTGTAGTCTTGTCAATTGCTCTACTGAGAGTTTGTTGAATTCATGTCTTGAATTGGTAATTAATCTTAAGAGGGTAACACGCTCATGATCTTCAGGAGTTATTTTCTCAGACACAAGTGTGCTGTTTTTTGGACATATATTTTTCTAGTGTATTGATATCAAAGAAAAGTAGGATATTTCCAACATTTGGATAGTAGATTGATTCGAAAAAACAACTGTAAAAAATAAAAAGTTATTCAAATAACCCAGTTACAATCATATCATGAAATATAGCGATTTGATGATAGAGATATTCTAAATCTTCAGGTAATAATCCTGCCTCATGTTCACCTACCCAATAATTTGCAAAAAGATTGATAACTATTCCTGTAAAAATACCTAGAATAAATTCTTGAGAATTTTGTACCTGAAATGATATTGGCAATTCACCCTTTTCACCAAGGTCTCTAAACATTTGTTTTTGATTTATCATATTTACAATGATGGCTTTAATGCTAGCTTCATCTTTTTCATTCCAATTACCTTTTTTAGACATTTTTCATTATTAGATTTGATGCTTTATACATCTTCGATTGATGGAAGGGTAAAAGAGGTAAAATAAAGTAATATGATTTTACAAATGTTAAAATCGTCAAGGAAAAAACAATAAAGTATGGAAAAAATGAGAGCTATGGTTCTTTCTAAATGCGCCCCCATCGAAACTAATCCTTTAAAATTATTAGAAATTGATAAACACGAAATTAAAAATGAAAATGAAATTTTAATCAAGATAGAAGCATGTGGAGTATGTCATTCTCAATTACATGGAATCGAAGGGGATTGGAAAGATCTTGGTATACCACCGGCTCTTCCAACAGTACCAGGTCATGAGGTTGTAGGAAAAATAGTTGAAGTTGGAAAAAACGTTACCAAATTCAAAGTAGGTGATAGAGCGGGGATTACACCCCTTTTAGAAGCATGTAAAGAATGCCAATACTGTAAAGAAGGAAAGGAGTATCTATGTGAATCCTCGGTGATTACAGGAGAATCTTTCAAAGGTGGGTACACAGAATACATTACAGTTTTAGAGGACTTTGCTACAAAAATTCCTGGAGATATGAAGGCAGAGTATGCAGCCCCTTTGTTTTGTGCAGGCATAACAGCCTTCAAGGCAGTAAAGGCAGCAGAACCACAAATTCACAAAAAAATAGGTATTTTTGGCATTGGAGGGGTTGGACACATGGCTGTTCAATTTGCAAAAATAGAGGGGGCAGATGTAATTGCATTTTCCAGAAATCAGAATCATCTAGAGGTTGCAAAAAGGCTAGGAGCTAAAGACACCATGGTTTTCTCACCAAATCAGGGAGAATTTCTAAAAGAGATTAAAGAAAAACATGGAATGCTTGATGCAGCAATTGTGTTTGCGCCATCAGATATTGTTACTGATACTGCCATAAAGGCAGTAAAAAAAGGCGGGATGATTGTAATTGCAACAATTGGAGATAAGCCTTCATTTATTGCGTTTGAGGAAAAAACTATTCGCGGAACTCTGATTGGATCAACTAAAGATATGGAACAAGTAATCAAGATTTGTAATGAAAAACATCTAGAAGTGATTTCAGAAACATATCCTTTAGAAAAAGCAAACGAGGTTCTAAAAAAATTAAAAAATTCTCAAATCGAGGCGAGAGCAGTTTTAATTCCGTAATGGAATCTTCTGTCTTAAATATCGGTAATGGGGAGGCTTTCCATGAATTGTAGTCTTTGCCATCATACTGATGAGGCCCATATTTTCTCGATAGAAAACAAATCATTAATGAGATTAGGAAAATGTAAAATTCCAACATGTACTTGCCAACAATATGTAGATCCTATCCAAAAGATTGATGAAGATTTGCTTTAACCATAATTCATATATCAAATTTATTTTATCTAAAATATGAATAAACACGTGCCATCTGAAGAGATGAAAAAAGATCTAGATAACTTACTTTCCAAACTCAATGCGATGGAGATAGTTTCCAAAGATGAATTCCAGACCAATTCTGTCAAAGTTTTAAGAGCGTTGGTTGAAGGACAAATTCATTCAATTAACGAATTTGATCATTTAAAAAAAGCCATTGATTTATTGACATTGCAATTGTTTGAAGTCCAAAATAAAACTAGATCATGAATTTAATCGTGTATCACTGAGATTACATCCAGTACATTTTAGAACTGTGGTGTTTTCAAGGACTTGATCCACCTTCATCTCCTCACCACAGCATGGACATGATACTTTTTCTTTAGTTTCAGTCGAGTTTTTTTGGGAATTATTTGAAGGGTTTATATCTAATTTGGAACGAATAACATAATCTGATTTTTTTTCCTTAACCTCATTGGTATTACAAACAGGATGGTATACACGAAGAATTTTATTTATTATGACTTGTCTTGCAGATGAATTTGATTCAAACATGGGTAATATAGCAAGATAAAGGGAGTTTTTAGAGCCTGTAGTTTGAATCCAATTTTCGAAATTCACATTATTCTCAAAAAAATCTACCTTGTCTGTTTTTTCACAATCTCCAACATAGACGATTTTAAAGGAATCTTGGTTTCTTGAGAAAATAAGATAAACTACTTTTTCCATAGGAGGGCCCCAGTCATCTAATTTTACAGGTCCCAAAAACTCGTATTGAAGAATTTGTATGCTCACAAGATATCATACCAGCTACTGTCTTTTCTTTTTTTCGTAAAATGCACATTTATTGAATAATAGATCCAATTCTTGAAAAGAATAAATTCGAGGACTGTGGATTTTCGATGAATGAAAGAACCTCACAATCATGCCAAAGCAGGTTATGGAATGATCATGGTAGCAGCTAGCCTGACAGTTATTGCCTTAATTGCTTTAGCAATTGGAGGAAATGTACTATATGGTGACAACATTCAAAGAGAGAATACGGCACACTTTAACGAATGCAAAGCAAATGACTTTAAAACAGAGGATTGTGAAAAATATATCAGTAGAATTAACTCTGAAATATCTGGAATCTATGTTGATTTAGATAAATAAATCCTAGTATCCATTTGCAAAATCTTCAAAACTGTTTAGATTTTTTGTCAATCTATTCATTGCAAAAAAGGCACCGCCAACAATTCCGGCCTGATAAAATGTAAAGAGGAAAATACTTGAAACCGTGGGGTCTGAATCAGTAAAGCTGAGAGCAAGCATTGAAAAGAACACAAAGGTTCCAACAAATGTCATCAATCTAGTTAAAAATCCATTATCCATTCCAACAATTTTTTTTGTGGCAGCAGCCATCAAAGTAATACTAGTAATAATTAAAAAAGTAGCCCCACCATTTGCAAGTACAAATTCATTTAACCAAGGTAAAAGACCATCTTTGAAAATATCTATTTGAGGCAAAACACTCCCCCCATTAATTGCAAAGTTTACAGAACTAAACAAACCTCCCATAACAAAAAAGAACAAAAATATTTTCACAATTGATCTTTTCAATGGACTGCGTGTTTCAGATGGCTTAACTGCACGCTCTGTGATTCTCAGCCCATAAAGAAAGCCCACCACCATAGCTGGAATGAACATCAGGTTGATCAAAATTGGGGATTCGTTATTTATGGAATTAATTTGAGGAGAAAATATCAAAAATAACAAAATAGCCAGCAAAGCCGATGACAGAAATAATATCAAATTCAAATACTTGTGTCCTGTAGATTCTGAAAAATCATATGTTGAATCGTACATTTTTTGATGTCTTTGGAAAACCATTAAAGAGTAAATCAAAAAATCATTTGGTCAATTTATCAATTCTCTTTACCCTTTATTTTGGTAAACACTTTGAAAAGAAAATGAAACTTTGGAGAGTGGTTATCGTCACAGGCATGATAATTTTCATGCTAGGTATTATTTTTCATCTCCAAGGTCAAGCAATTGTAGGACCTGAATCTTCCTTCATGTATGCAAATCCTCAATGGATATCTTATGGAACCCAAATTGCAATTGTAGGCATAATTATCACCGGAATCAGTATTTTAATAAAATTCAAAAAGAAACTGTAAAAAAACTAATGAATTTCTAAAACCCAGCAATTAGAGGATTTTCAGGTTTCATTATTTCTCTCAAGAGAATAGTTGCAAATGATCCTCTTGAGAGAGTAAATTCCAATTCATTGCCCACTGAGGAATATTCAGAACATGCCATCGAAGCTTGTCTGAAACCCCCTTCGTTGCTAACCTCTTGCATTTCTTTAATGAAAAAATCTCTTGGCGCAATTTCTTCAACTTCTAAAATTTTTGAGATTTGGTAATCAAATCGGGTTTTTTTATAATAAGAGTAACCAACAAAAGGTATAGCCAGGCGTTGGTCTGCACCTTTAATGAATTTGCCAATAATTCCTTTAAAATCAAAACAAATATCTCCCTCTTGTGCTTCAAGGAGATTTTCTCCATCTAAAAAAGCGGAACTCAGAGTATTATTAAACAAAAAGGATTGATAAGCTTGAATGTAAAATCGTCTTAGTGATAAAGGAATTTGCCTGATTGATTTTTGAGAATCATCACTTGAAATCATTTCTCGTAGAACCATTCGCTCTATATCCATTTGTGGTGGAACTTGATCAAAATATTTTTCAAAGTTTGATTTATCAATTAGTTTTTCTCTAATTTCATTATTTTCCTTTGAATCAAAGGGTGATCTAAATGACAAAATCAAATCTACTGCTTTATCAAAATCTTTTTGTAAAATTGCCTTTCCTATCAAATGAGTAACGGCTCTTTTTGAGCCAAACCTTTGGTAACCATAAAAATTTAAAACTTTATCCTGTTCTCTGAATTCGGATAAGTTATTTTTACAGTTAATTATTTTTATTTTGAAATGATTTCCAATCATGTCTTTTTTTGATAATGGTTTTTTTACAAAACCTATTTTTTTGAGAGAATACTTTACAGAGGTATAATCATCAATTGATCTTCCTTTATTATTAGAACATACAAACTGTTCAGTAATGGCAGAGGCATCCTTCAAACCAAGTGCTTTTAATCTCAAACCTTTTTTTCTAAAAATATCAGAAAGTGCATGATTAGTATCAATATTTTTCTTTTTTAATTTGTAAATAGCATAACCGTTTTGTTCTGAAATTAATTTTAGAGATTTTTCAGAAATTACTTCTGAAACTTCAAAATCTTCTGACTCAGATCTAATGTTCCCACCTATCCCCTCAAATTTAGTGCTGTAAACATAGATTCCTATTTGTGAATCTATTTTTGGAATCACGGTTCTAAAACAATAGTTAGGAATTTACTTACAGATACTTCATTTGTGTGAGCGCCCAGTAGAACTTTGTATGTTCCAGGAACAGCGTCTTCTGAAGATAATATGCTTATTTCCACTGGCCTTAGAGCATCAAAATCTAATTGGAATGTTTGAGGTTGGCTAATTGTTGATACTATATCCAAAAAGTCCTCAGAATCAGATAAAATCAACGATACATCAAGTAAATCATTAGGGCTTTGAGGTGAAATCACAAAGGTTAGATCCATGGCTTGCCCTACTTTAAGAAAAACTGTGTTAGTATCTAATTGAATATCCAATGGTAATTTGATTGAGGTGTCAACTACTCCAATATTATTTTCAACCCATTCGGTAAACCAAATTTTGTCACCATATATGGAAAAATCAAAGATTTGGGCAAGTCCGCAGTTTTCCATATCCCCACAATCACCCCAATTAGGATTCATTGAGGGGACAAAATATTCTACCAACGATTCAGATTTGGGATCCATTACTGCTATTCTGTTTGCAGTTTGTTCATTGAAAACTAATTGTCCTAAATCATTTGTTTCAATCCAATAAGGCCTAGAGATAGGTGTTTTGATTATACCCGTGGAATTTCCAAATGTTTGCAAAGCAGGATCAGAAGTAGTGTATTGAGTAAAAACTTCGTTTTGAGGATTAAAACTAAAGAAGTTAGAACTGGATGTATCGACTAGCCAAATTTTTCCATCTTCTGTAGCCGTTGCACCGTTGGGAGTTAACAAAGATTCAGGAAGTGGTAAAACATCAATGTAATCCATCAATGGTAAAAATTCTTCACCAGAGTTTGCAGAAAAAGCCCTATAACCTTCTTGATCAAATTTAACTAAAACTCCACCTTGTTGGAATAACCAGTTGGTGTACCATACATTGCTATCTGCATCAATTGCAAAATCACCAGTTACTGAGTCACTTACAGGTGATGGAAGACTAAGGAAACTTAGTTCTTCGCCGGATTGGGTAGGATCTAAGAAAGTAATCTTATTTCCAGTAAAATCATTCACAATAATTTGAGAACCATCAACTTTTAATTTTTGAGGAAGGGAATCACCTTCAGATGGATACTGTAATCTCAAATACGTTTCATCATGAGGAGTAAATCGCCAGATTGAATCAAATGTTTCATCAGTATACCAAATAGAACCATCTGGAGAATAATCAATACCCCACATCATTGAACGTCCATTTGGGGGCCAACCTGGATTATCATATTCAGTAAACGATTCAGTAACAGGATTAAATTTTGCCAACTTTCCAGTGTTGGTTTGAGCAAACCAAACATTTCCTTCAAAGTCATTAACAATAGCTAAAGGATTAGTGCAAACCGTAGGAATAGAATATTCTGTGACAAAAGTAGTAGACTTGGCAATACCTGAGCCACAAAATTGAGCACGTTGAACATCAGGGAAATTATCTGCAGGAGTTCCAGTCACGGTCTTTTCTGAATCAGGATCAAAAGGCGTCATTAGATTTGGCAAAGAAATTGCAACCGTCGATGTAAGTAAAATCGTACCAAAGAAAACTGCTACAAGCAATCCTTTTTTCTTCATATTGGAAAAATTATTGAGCCTCGTTATATCTTATTCCAAATATAATCAAAAATTTAGAGTAATTTCAAATCTCCAGTAATTTTATCAATTAAATTCTCAGGAGCAGGGCCAATCGATATGCAAGTCGTAGTTCCAGGAGCAAGTTGAGTGTGGCCTGCATCAGATACCTCTGACCATGGAAGATCCAAATCAATTGCATGTCGTTTTATTTCTTGAAGCTCTTTAATTCCTGAAACTTTGACTACTACTTTTTCTTGTCCTGCCCACCATTCCTTGAACCATTCTGGATGAGATTTTCTCACATGTTCTGCACCAAGTACGCAGGCGTGTCCCACCTGAGCGGCAATTTTGCCTTTGCCCATATCGAGATCAGTTCTAACAACAATTACCTGTTTTATCTCACCCATACGGATAAGAAAAGTATGCATAATGAAAAACTTTTGAAATAAAAGCTTCTGTAAATCGTATACATTTATTGACTCAGGCACAGTTTGTGACTAAATGAAGTGTTGAGGAGTTTATCGACTGTCAATAAAAAGACACCCCTCCCCTTTTCACGCCTAGAAACTGCGCCATAACTAAAAGAATAACGGGAGTTTGTTTGTTGAAGATTGTTTAAGATCATAACGAAAGTAATGACGGTGTGACTTTAGATTGAAAGAGAGAAACATCTCAACGCCGTTTAGTTTTCCATTAGATGGCCCAAAGAAAATATGAAATTATTTTCTAATAAAAAAAAGGAAAAAAGGTCTTATTGACCTGGGTATTGTGTTCCAGTTGCTAATTTCTCTTCAGTAACAATTAGGTTAGCTTTTCCAACTTCCAAAACTGTGTTT
>DATKYM010000024.1:0-5726 GCA_035528495.1 Nitrosopumilaceae archaeon | reverse complement strand
AATGAGAATTTTGGTCAATGAACAAATGAGCCCAAATTTTGTATAGGCACTAATTAAAATAAAAAGTCAATATTTCCTACCTAAAATTATAGTTCAAAAAGCTAACCTGTCCATCAACAAATTTACCCATAACTTTTTAAGACAATTTTTTAATGATAAATAATCATGAGTTCAGATGCAGAAACAATCTATGAACGTGTGGCAAAACTTGAAGATGAAATTGCCCTTCTTCGAAGTGAAGTTGATTTAATAAAACACGCTCTAAGAAATAAAATTGCTCGACATGAAATTGGTATGATAAAGCAAGGACAAGACATTAATTCTATTATTGATTAATTTTTTCCTTTATGGTTCTAATCATTTCTAAAATAAAATCTACATCCTCCGCATTTGGATTAATCTCCAAATATTGATTTAGATATTTTAAAGCTATATCGTGGTTCAATAATTTTTCCTCCAAGACTCCTTTATCCCTGATATCTTCAGGTGATTCAGGTTCAATAGCTAAAGTCATGTTTACACATTTCAAAGCTTTTTCATTAGCATATGATTGAAAATACGAATTTTTCAAATTCCGAGCTAATCTAACTAGAACTTGTTCTGCTGTTATTTCATCAAGAAAATCAGGTTCAAATTCGAATTGACCATCAAAATTCCTATCTAGTATTTCTTGCAAATCATCAATGTCAAGCAATCTCCCATCATTGAAAGGATCAAGAATCATTTCTTCACTATATTTTACCAAAACATGACTTGGAAAACCAACTATTTTTAGATCTAGTCCTATAAATTTTGCAATTTCCACATACAAAACTGACATAGTAATTGGAAGTCCAGATTTTTTATCAATTACCTCATTTAGAAAATTATTTTTAGGATTATAGTAGTCATCCATCTCCCCCACATACCCTAGATTGTCAAAAAGAAATTCATTTAAAATTGAGACCAGGTATGTTGGATTTTTTACATCACTAGTTGATTCTTTAAGGATAATTCCAATTTGATTAATTTTTTGTATGTATTCCTCAATATCCAGATCTGGATATTCTAAAATTTGAGCAAATTTAAGACATTTTTCAACTAGGTTAAAGTTTGGATTCCTAACAAAGGACAGCCATTCTGCAACAAACGGATCAAATTTTTCTTGCAATTATCACCTTAGTATTCTATTGAGATATAATTGTGAATCTTTTAGTTCTAATGTATTTGGGGGAAGTTGGATTAATTTTTTAAATGATTCTTTGCCTAATTTTGCGTATATTTTCTCTGTAAAGTTGATTCCGATGTTTTTTTGAGATTGAAAGGTAGGAAAATCAGTCCCTTTAAAGACTGAAAGATAATTTTTGAAATCCTCATCGTCTTTAAGGATATTTTTAATTACAAAATTTGCCATTCCCTGAATAACAGTCATTGCAGAATACTGTTGTTGTCTTGGTTTTAACCATCTTCGGTAAATGTCTGATAACTGGGGAATCATCTCTGATAGCTTTGTATCAATTTGCCCTTCTCTTGTTGCCATTTGATCCGGTGGCAAAGTTCCAAGGATGAAGTTTTCAGGATTTAATATGAAAAATAGATTGGCTCTTTTTGCTATTGGAAATTCATCTGGAATTGGGTCTAAATTCATGTGATCAAAGATCTTTGAAAGTGTAACATCATCTAACTCTAAAATCACCCTTGCTAATTCTTCATAGATTTCATTGACTATTACTACTGCTTCTTTATTGTTCAGGTGTAGATTTTTTTGTATTGCATGAATGGATTCCTCAAGCATTGTCATTTTGATTGCTCCTAAGTAGCTTGATTTTATTAAATTGTAACCTGATTCAAATGGAGGTCCTTGATTGTAGAGTTTGATTTTTGGTAAAATAGAAAGAAAAAATTTATTTACATATATCGTGTCGTCTAAAAAATCCCCAAATGTGACTGAAATTTTTGAAATATAATTTTTAGCATATGTAGAATAAACTAGAAATTTTATTTTATCTTCTCTCATTAAACTAGAAATTTTTCCCATATCTTCTTTTGATATTGCATCAACCAAAGAATCTACAAAGACTCTGGCATTAACTGTCGTAAAAATTCGCTTTCCTTTTAATTTTTTTAATTCAAGCAATTCTGGAAATTCAATTTTTGTATTTTCTGGAACTTCCAAATCTGTAAAATTTCTAATTTTTTGTTTTATTTCTTGAAATACCATCTTACTTACATCCTCTAGTGAATCAAACGTTACATTAAATGAAGAATCCTCATCAATTTTTGAGGCTAATTCAGAGTTTTCTTTTTCTTCGTTGATTTCTACTGAGAGCTGATCAATTAACGCCTCTGCAAATTCTCTGTATTCTTCCATTTTATTTTTCTCAAATAAAACTCCATTTAATATTATCTTGATATAGTCCTACAAGAAACTATTAATTCAAAAAAAAATTAGTGTCTAGCGATTGAAAGAATTTAGCTTGGAATATCTGAGATGTATAAAGTGTAATTCTAAATTAGAACTAGATGTATTTAAAAAACACAGCGAGATTGAAGAAGGACTATTAGAATGTAAGAAATGCACATCTCTTTATCCAATAATTGAGAAAATCCCGATACTTTGGAATGATTTTCCAAACTATATTTCAAATAGGAGAAGATTGGGAGGAAAGCTAGTAAATTCTGTATCAAGTAAAATGAAGAAATTTTTAAAAAATTCCTTGGGCAGAAATAATCCCAATATTGAAGATAGAACAATTCTTGAGGAAAGATGGGCCAATATTTACCAAAACAGCAGGAGATCAAGATTTTATTCAAAAATAAAAAACGAGTTGAAAATCCTACCCAAATCAAAACTAGTCTTAGAATATGGCTGTTCTATTGGAATAATGAGTTCATTTCTAGCAGAATCTAGCCAAACTCTATTTGGTATTGATCGCTCTTTTAGTGCAATTAAAATTGCCACCAAAAACTCAAAGGAGAATCTAGACTATTTTGTGGCTGATTCCCGTTCACCTATTTTTGGAACAACAAAGTTCAACTTGATTATTGCCCTTAATCTTTTAGAGTTAATTGAACCTGTAGATTTTTTAAAACAAATTGCTTCTCAAATTCAAAAGGGATATTTGATAATCAGTGATCCCTATGATAATGATCGAGGTAAAAATTCGGTGAAATACCCGCTAGATGAGTATACTTTGAGGCAAAATTTAAAAAATTTGAAATTTAAAATAACATCTAGGTCTGCTAACCCATCAAACATTTCTTGGAATCTTAAATTAAATCCACGAACTACGTTAAATTACAAAGTTGATTTGGTAGTGGCAGAAAAATAAAAATTTATTCTCTGGTAAAGTTTAGAGTAACTAGAGAATGGTTTTTTGAAATTATTTTTTGGGAAGAATGAGAATTACTACTCTTTTTTGTGCTTCTCTACCAAATTCAACACATCTTGTATAAACACCTCATGTGAAATCTCCGGCTCTGTAGTGATGTATAGCAAATGAGTTTGTCCAATTGGAACTGTATAACGTCTAATCTTTTCGTATATAGCCATGGCATACTTTGTGAGTCCAATTTGCTCCACATACTGTGAACGCAAGTGCCATGACTCTAAAGCATACTGGACTGAAGTCATCTGATCAAGTGAATTTAGATAGTTTTGAATGTCTCTGCGATGTCCTTTATGAACAAGCTTTCCCTGTAAATTTAGGATGGCGACAAACCGTACCTTTGGATCTAGATTAATCGTTGATTCATAAAGTTCATCATATGTTTCACCTGACATAAAAAAATTTGGAAATCACCCTACTAAAAATAACGTGATGATTATCAATTGCGATATTTCAAAATAACCGAAAGTTAGAAATTATTTTTTGAGAAGGATAATTAGACAATTTGAATCAAAACATCGCCTAATACATTTGTTCATTATTATCCATAAATTATTAAAATTAATTAAATATATTGGGTTATTATTACTAATAATAATCAGGATTCTATTAAAATACTTTAAACACGTATAATAACTCAAGTGGGAATCATGGTAGAATCAACTGTTTCAAGCATTTCGGAATTAACTCTAGATGAAATGTTGTCTGACAGCTTGACGGATACACCGTGTGTGTATCTAAATCAACACAGAGAAGTTTGGGTGGCAACTGAAATGTGTGTTCAGTATCTTGAATCAGCCGTTGATTCAATCGTGATTCGTAATGATGATTTGGTACCTGTTGGCATAGTAGGCGGATATGATCTTCTAAACCATATTAGAAAAAATCCTTCACGGGATTTTCAATATGATCATAAGGTAAAAGAAATCATGTTTGAAGAATTGCCAATTGTCGAGAAAGAAACAACATTTAAGGACTTGATGGAAAAATGGAAAAAATCAAGAAGAGCTTTTGCAATTACACCTAATTCCTTTAAAGGATATTCTCCAATATCTGCAAGAAAAATGCTAGATGTTGGAATTAAATGTAAGTCTAATACTTCTATTTCTTCAATGCCAAAAAAGAAAATTATTACTTTTAGTCTAGATGATTCTTTAGGAAAAATAATTGATTTAATGTTTGAACACAACACTCGCAAACTCTTGTTAGAATACTCAAACCAGTTTATTAGCGATAGAATCATTCTAGAGGAAATTTCTAAAATGCTAAAGTTTCAACCAGATGTTGAGAATTTCTTGGAGACTCCAGTTAGCCAAATTGAATTACAAGAGGTTACGGTTCTAAAGGAGGACGTGAATCTAAATCAAATGTGTTTGATGTTATACAACATGGATCATCCCTATCTTATCTATAAAGACATTTCAGTTAGTCCCTGGGATATTTGTTTAACATTGCTTTCAGACAATATAACCCAACGTTCTGAAGATGCAAAAAAGTCATGTCCACATTGTGGGGGGGATATTAGCTGGCTTGCCTAGAAACTCCACTAGCTGACCGCACTCTAAGGGAATTATTACCTGAAACTCTAAGCTATTCTCTTTGTATTTTTATTGAGAAAGGAAAAGAAGTGTGGGTGGTAGCAGGAATGCTTGCACAATATTTAGAATCTGCAACTGATTCAGTACTGGTGCTAGATTCTGGGAAACCAGTTGGAGTGATTGGCGGGAAAGAAATCATGGAGAATCTTTTGAAAAACCCTACATCTAGCCTATTTTATGGAACCAAAGTTGAGGACATTATGGAATTACATCCATTGATAGTCACTGAAGATACAAAATACAAAGATTTGATGGAAGAATGGCAAAAAAGAGGACGAGCTTATGCCATTATGAAAAACGAATGGATGCATTATTCAGCAATTTCTGCCAAAAAAATTCTAGAAATTGGAATGAGGTGCAAAACTAATCTCTCAATTAGAGACTTGCCAAAAAAGCCCCCTGTAACTTTCAAAAAAGACGATACTATGGGGGCGATAATAAAATCAATGTTTGAAAACAAGACAAGAAAAATCTTACTTGAAAACTCAAACAAATACCTCAATGACAGAATAATTATTGAAACAATCACAGAGAAGATGAGACATTTGAAAGATATGGATTATTTCCTAAATGTACCTGCCAACATTATAGAACTAGAAGAAGCTCGAGTGATTTTTGATGATCTAACAATCAATGAAGTATCAGCCATGATGTATGATATGGAGCATCCTTATGTGATTTACAAAGATTGGCTAGTGACTCCTTGGGATATTTGTAATGTTTTGCTTTCCAAAGAGATTATAGAATACACAGGTTTACC
>DATKYM010000023.1:0-12458 GCA_035528495.1 Nitrosopumilaceae archaeon | reverse complement strand
GATAACTTTTTTACAGTTTTTTGCAACTGACTTGCTTACATTACTAATAATGATGCTTGATGCTCCAAGATGTTTTTGGGGGGAAAATATTGAATCAATCTCCTTCTCTGTTAGTTTGGATGAGAATGACTTGTCTTGCTTTATTGCATCTTTGTATTGCATTCCCTTATCGTTTGCCTCAAATGCTACTCGTTGTACATCTCGGTAAGCCACAAACCTTGGAATTCCTTTTTTGATTAATGCCTCTAGTACAAATTCTGCAAAAATTTGCCCCTTTGTAATGTAGAGATTCTCTACAATTTTTTTCTCATTTACCATTAAATTTGAAACAATTCTAATCATTGTTTCAAGCATTTCATCAAGTAGTATAGCTGCAGTTGGAAGAATAAACCTCTCATTTGCTGAATTTGATAAATCTCGTTCATGCCATAGGGGTATATTTTCAAATGATACTCCAACTTGACTCCGTAATAATTTTGATAATGATGAGACTCGTTCACTTTTGATTGGGTTTCTTTTTACTGGTACTGCACTACTTCCCATCTGGCCTTTTTTGAACTGTTCTGCAACCTCACCAATCTCTGTTCTCTGCAAGTTTCTAATCTCTATTGCAATTTTCTCAAGTGTAGTTCCAATTAATGCCAATTCAAATACATATTCTGCATACCGTTCTCTTGGAATTACCTGTGTGGTAACTTCTGCAGGAAATAGGTCTAGTCGTTTTGCCACTCGTCTTTGTACCTCTACTGATTTTGCACCCATTAAGGATCCAGTACCAACAACCCCCATAGTTTTGCAAATCAAAATTCTTTTCTTTAGTTCTTCAATCCTTTCAATATGCTTTGACATTTCAGCTGCCCAATTGGCAAACTTTAATCCAAATGAGATTATGCTTGCATGTTGACCATGTGTTCTGCCAACTGCTGGAATCTTTCCATGCTTTACTGCTCTTTTTGCTAAAATTAATGCTAGTTTTGCAACTTTTGGTTCAATAATTTTTAGAGCATCTCTCATTTGCATAGAATTGCTAGTATCTACCAAGTCATTACTTGTCAGTCCATAATGAATCCAAGGTCTTACTTCTTTTGAGCACTTTTCACTTAGAGATTCAACTAGAGCTGCTGTATCATGGTCACTTTTGGCTTCTAATTGTTTAATTCTTTTAGCTGTAATTTTTCCAGAGTTTGCAGCGGTGAATACTTTTTTTCCAACTGCTTTTGGTATTAGGCCAATTTCACTTTGGGAAATAGCTGCTGCTCCTTCAATTTGCAACTGATAGTCTACCTTTTTTTGTTCACTGAAAATCTCCATCATTTCTGGGGTTCCATAACGACCATTATCTATGGGTAAAATTGCCAACTATTCTTCTCTCTTTGAATCGAAAATAAATCTACTTCTTTTTTCCATTTTGAGCCTAATTGTATCAAAAATAAATGATTTTATCATAAACTAGAATTTAAGATGTAATTATTTGTAATATTACTAGTTATATTTCAGATACGAATTATGGGATATTCAGAATTATATGAAAAATCTAATTTTAATTCTGGAAACCTATGTGTACCAAATTTTGACCGAGATCCCAATAGTATGGCGAAAAATCTTCTGGCCAGTTGATTGATAGGGAATACAGAATAATTAGAAATTTGATCAGTGATGAATTTTTTCTTTTTTTATCCCAACTCGAAAAATAATTTCTATATAATTTTTTGTCATTTGGGTTTTTTTCAAACAAACTAAATTAAAATATGAATGCAAAATTTGGTCTTTTGGTTTTCTGAATTTAGAAAATAAATTTTGTATCATTAAATTTTTTTTCCATTTTTTATTTTTTGTAATATTTAGTATTGACAATTTTCTATCTTTATTAAGGCAACATTTCCTTTTGATTTCATTATAATGTCTGTTAACAAATCAGAGGGTTACCAATGAAAAAACTTCTTCCACTTGTTTTTACGATTTTAATTTTAACTGGTATATCTGGAGTACAATACAATTCTGTATTTGCACAGACTACAAATGATTTACCAGAACAAATTCATGCGCCAGATAGATTGATGGTTAAATTTAATCCTGGAGTTTCTGAATCAAGTCAATCAGCTGTTTTGTCTTCTCACTCTGCAAGTGTTATAGATCATCTTCCATTATTAGATATAAAAATTATTTCAGTACCAGAACCTGTACTTGATGCAGTAAAAAATGCATTATCAAAAAACAACTCAGTTGAATATGCAGAATATGATTTTGCAGTACCCTCAACTACAATCCCAAATGACACAAACTATGGGAATCAGTGGCATTTACCAAAAATTAATGCTCCTGGTGCATATGATATTACTCATGGTGATGTCTTTCCAATTGTAATACTTGATTCAGGAATAGATATGGATCATTCTGATCTTGCATCCCAAATAATCTATCCATACAACGGATTGACACTAGTTGCGGGACCAGTAGACCACGTAAATAATTGTGGTCATGGAACTCCAGTAGCGGGCTCTGCAGCTGCAATCACAAATAATGCAAATGGTATTGCCGGAGTTGGATGGGATACTCAGATAATTCCAGTCAAAATTACTAATGATAATGCAGCAATTGATGGAACACAATGCTATGGTTGGAGTAATGGTGTACTGCGAGGTGTTGAATGGGCTGTAAGTCATGGAGCTAAAGTTGTCAATCTTAGTTATGGATTTGATGGAAGTTCAGGCCAGATTCAAAGTGCTGCTCAATTGCTTAGAGACAATGATGGATGGCTTGTAATTTCTGCAGGAAATGATTATGGTCAGGTCAGCAAAACGGACGACTCTCGGATAATTTTTGTTTCCTCCACCACATCAAGTGACAATTTGTCAGGTTTCTCATCTTATGGCAATTATGTGGACATGTCTGGTCCAGGTAGTGGTATTCACACAACAATTAATGGTAATAGTTACGGCGGTGTTTCAGGAACATCTTTTGCTGCACCAATTACAGCTTCTGTTCTTAATTTAATTTATTCAGTAGATCCAACACTTACATCTTCTGAAGCATTTGATATTCTAAAAAATTCAGCAGTTGACCTGGGAGCGCCTGGATGGGACAATCAATTTGGATATGGTCGAGTCGATGCAGAGGCAGCAGTTCTTGCAGCATCAGGTACACAAAGTCTCACTCCAGAAGTCCCTCCTGTCAACTTTAAAGTTGCTTTCTTAGGTGATCAAGGCTCCAACACTAACTCTGAGGCAGTTTTACAATTAATAGCAACAGAAAATGCGGATATGGCCTTACATCAAGGGGATTTTGATTATGGTGATAATCCCACTTTTTGGAACAATCAGATTAACGCATTTTTGGGTCCTTCCTTTCCATACTTTGCATCTGTTGGAAACCATGATGTAGCACAATGGTCTGGCTATCAACAAAAACTTCAAGAACGTCTTGCCCTTATTCCTGGAGCAGTTTGTACTGGAGATTTGGGTGTCAATTCAAGTTGTCACTATCAAGGATTATTCTTTATTTTATCTGGTGTTGGAACACTGGGTTCTGGACATGAAACGTATATTCAAAACGAGCTAGCAGCAGATGATTCCATTTGGAGTATTTGCTCATGGCACAAAAATCAAAATGCAATGCAAGTAGGAGGTAAAAATGATGAAGTTGGCTGGGGTGCATATGAGGCCTGCCGACAAGGTGGTGCAATTATTGCAACAGCACATGAGCACAGTTATGAGAGAACAAAAACTTTGACTAGCACCACAAACCAAGTTATAGATCCGGCCTGGACTGATCCAAATGAAGTTCGTGTCGCAGAAGGCTCTACATTTGCATTTGTTTCTGGACTAGGAGGACAAAGCATTCGTGATCAATTGAGATGTACTCCAACTAGCTATCCATATGGATGTGTTGATGAATGGGCCAGCATCTACACGAGTAGCCAAGGTGCACAACCTGGAGCCCTATTTTGTGAGTTTAATGTTAATGGGCAAGCAGACAAGGCAACATGTTACTTTAAGAATATTTCAGGACAAACAATAGACAGTTTTAATATTACAAGTTTTATGGGTGTGGATATTCCTCAAGAACCTCCTATTTCATACAATCAATCAGTATCCATTTATGAGAATATTCCAATAGACCTTACACTTTCAGCAACTGATGCAAACGGAGATTCACTAACATTTAGTATAGTCTCTGGTCCAACAAATGGTTCTCTATTTGGAGCAGCCCCTAACCTAACTTACTCTCCTAACTTAGGTTACACCGGAAGTGACAGCTTTACATTCAAGGCAAATGATGGCACAGTTGACAGCAATACTGCTACAGTTTCAATTACAGTTGATGCTATACCTACTTCTGGAACTTTAAACATCCGAGTAAACTCTTCAAGCGATGATGCAGAACAACGAATTACTTCTGGAGTTATGGATATTACAAGTACTGATATCGAGATAGGCGATGATCCTGGACACAACGAAAACCAACTTGGAGGATTAAGATTCCAAGATATTGTAATTCCACGAGGTGCAACAATTTTGTCTGCTTATGTAGAGTTTGAAACAGATGAGATAGATACTGCCATCACTTCTGTGATTATTAGTGCACAAGACCATGATAATGCACCTACTTTTACCACGGCATCAAATAACATATCAGACAGAACAACTACTACTGCTTTAGTTTCTTGGAGTGATATTCCTGCATGGAATACAGTAAGCGAAAAACACAACACTCCAGATATTTCATCTTTGGTTCAAGAAATAATAGACAGGTCAGGATGGAATCCTGGAAACAGTATGGCCTTTATCATTGATGGAACGGGTTCACGTACTGCTGAATCATATGATGGTGAATCAATAAACGCTGCATTATTACACCTTGAATATACTACTATAACACCAAACAATCCACCAACTGCAAACGCAGGAGCTGATCAAAATGTCAATGAGGATACTTTTGTAAACCTTTCTGGAAGTGGAACAGATTCTGATGGAACCATTACAACCTATGCATGGACTCAGACTGCCGGAACTACTGTAATACTAACTGGAGATGACACTACAACTCCATCATTTACTGCACCATCTGTTGGACTAGCTGGTGAGACCCTGATATTTAGTCTAATTGTAACTGATAATGATGGTACCGACTCAACTGCTGACACTGTAGATATTATCGTAGCTGATGTACCTGTACCAAACACGCCACCTGTAGCAGATGACCAAAATGTCATTACTGCTGAAGATACTCTGGTAAACATTACACTAACTGGCTCTGATGTTGAATCCTCAATCACATTTAATGTTGAAACCCAACCATCATCTGGCTCCTTGTCTGGAGTAGAACCAAACCTCACATACACACCAAATGGAAACTATACAGGACCTGATTCCTTTACATTTACTGCAAATGATGGTACAGTTGATAGCAATATTGCTACAGTTTCAATTACAGTCACACCGGTAAATGATGCCCCACTAGCACAAGATGACTCTGATACCACAAATCAAAACTCTGCAGTAATAATTGATGTTTTATCTAATGATTCTGATATAGACGGGGATTCATTGTCAGTAACAGGCACTGCAAATCTAGTTGGTGGAACCGCAGTGGTCAATCCAGGTAACTCTATAACCTATACGCCTAATTCTGGTTTTATAGGAATTGGATCTTTTTCATATTCAATATCTGATGGCAATGGCGGATTTGACACTGCATCAGTCACTGTAAATGTAATTGCTCTTCAAGAAGCACATGTAGGAGATCTTGAAGCCTCTAAAACTGGAAAAAAGAATTGGAACGCAAGAATAACCATCTCTGTTCATAGTAATATCCATACATCATTGTCAGGAATGACAGTCAGTGGAGATTGGTCTGGTGGTTTTACCGGTCCTGATAGCTGCGTAACTGATTCTATTGGGGAATGCCTGGTAACACATAGCACCAAAAACAATGGTCTTACATTCACAATAAGTGGTATTTCAGGAAATGGCGTTAATTATGATGGGTCTGCCAACCATGATTCAAATTTTAATTCTGATGGCACCTCAATTACCATAAACAAAGATGGAAGTATTCCAGGACCAAATCTTCCACCAACTGCAAATGATGATTCTGCAACTGCCACCCAAGGCCAACCAGTATCAATCAATGTTCTTACAAATGACACTGATCCAAATGGTGATGCCCTTACTATTCAGTCAGTAACCCAGGGTAGCCAAGGTATTGTAACTATCAATAGCCAGACTGTAACGTATACTCCAGGGGCAGCAAGTATCGGTCTTGATAGTTTCAGTTATACCATTAGTGATGGAAATGGGGGAATTGATTCTGCAACAGTTAGTGTTACAATAAATGAACTCCCTCCAGTAACTAAAGTTCATGTAGGATCACTTGTTTCAGAATTATCTTCTAAGGGACCTTGGAATACTGGAACTGTAATAATTGGAGTTTATGATTCTGGCGATATATTACAAAGTGGTGTTACAGTATTTGGAACATGGACTGGATTATTCTCAGGTGATGACAGCTGCACTACTAATGAAAGTGGCACCTGTTCTGTATCTGATAGGAGTAGAGATTCCGGTACTGTAACATTTACTGTAAATGACATGTCTGGAAATGGATTTGAATATGATTCGGAGGCAACTCAAACAAGTTTTATTTCCTTTACAATTCCGTAGACTTGATTTCGAATTTTTATTCCTAACTGGTATCAAAATAGTTACCACAACTTTCTTAATTCTACGATTAAATTTTGTATCTATTTTTCATGTGAATTCCTATTGTAATGAAAATGCATATTGTTCATCACCGCATTGTAAAGTTATTTGATTATCACTTAATTGTGCATCTGTACATGTTTTTACTGAAATTGGTGCGACATTTGGATCTCTCCATTTGTCATCTCTGATATCCACTGCACAAGTAATACTGCATCACTGTTCTTAGCTTCAATTCTCACAACCAATTCCATCATAATTTCCATCAAATCTGTGAGGATCAGGTTGCAATACTGTAAAGTTTTTCTGAGAAATGTCTCCACAGTCTAAATCTGGTGGAGGCGATGCAATGCAGAAATCTGGATATGACGGGTCACAATTCTCAGGCTCTAAAGGTTCATCTGAGCATCCATGCTTTTGTGCCCAAATAGTTTCGGAAAACTCACTTTTTGAGCAAAACTCTGAGGCAATATGTCCTAGATTTGCATCTAATAGCTCAGAGTTAAGATTTCTCCCATTACAGAGAATCACTGCAACAATTCTGCCAAAACTCCCTTCAGTTTGGCCATCATCCTCATCAACTAGGGCCTCAGATCCAATGGGGCAAATATCTCCAATAAACTCTCGTGCTTGCTCTCCATTGCTATGGCCAAGCTCCGGAGCTGATGATAATGCAAATCTAATAGAGTGATCATTAATTCTAATTGTATCTCCATCAATTACTTGAGTGACTTTGCCTGAAAAACATCTTGCATTACCTGAACATTCATCTTGTGTTAGTCCAGGACCTATTGGTATTGCTTTTGATACCGTCTGTACTGTAATTATTTTATTTGAAACAAGATACTCTATTGCCTGCACAAAGTCTGAATCTGTGATTTTGTCCTCTGCCCACCACTGTGCATTGTTTTTAATCCATACTGGAACCTTGTTTGCATTTTGGTCTTTGACTTCAAATGCATTTACTAAAAGTTGTTGTCCTTGAATTTCAGCATATACAATGTATGCTCCAATTTGTGACTCTGGTGTTAATTCTATTGTGGCAGTAAATGTTCCATCCCTTGAAATTGTTGTAACTGTTTGCTCTGATTTGTCTGGTTGTATGATGGTCAGTGTCAATGGACCAGTATGTTTTATATCAAATTCTCCAGAGACTTGAACAAATTCTGCCTGACGACTTGCAGGCAGTGTATATGTAGATGTAATGTCTGGAATATCCTCAATCGGTATAGCTGTAATTTTGATTATTTTGTTTTCAATTAGATATTCTATTGCTCGCAGGAATTCAGTCTCTGTTATGGAGTCAGTTGCCCACCATCCAGCTGTGTTTTTAATCCAAGATGGAATTGATACGGATGTTACTCCTGGGTCATGGTCATTGTAATCAGTGAATTGAGCTGATGCTTGATTCAAAGTAAAAGATGTGACAAGGATTGTTAGGATAATTCCAAAAAGCATACTTTTGTTCATAGTAGGAACCCCTCATTCTGAGAGTATTAACGATTCTAGAGGTTTTTTAGGCTTGATTTGTGCCTGAATTTCATAATTTTCAATACAAAATGAGTTTGAACTAGACTTTAGTTACTACACTCCAAAACCATTTTTTTGCAAACAGGTATTGCAAACATTACTTTCACTAGTACTTGAAATTAACCTACTACAATGAATACATCTTTTGGTTGCATCATCTCCAGTACCAAGTTTCTCAAAATCAATTTCTTTTTTTCTGGCTCTCTTTTTTACAAAGTATACAATGATAAAAAATATAATTACAATAAATACATAATATGGCCACCACCATCCATCCAATTCATTAATTCCATCTTCACCATACAAATTCACAAGACTTCTAATATCATAATCAGTAATCTCCATTCTATCAACTAGAAAATTATATTCAGATATTGTCATAATTGATGGTGCCAAGTGTATGCCATTTTGTTTTATAATCTCCCCCTGCTTTGCAGGATAGTGATCAAGACCCAATGCATGACCAATCTCATGTTTTATTGTCTCATCATTGAATGGATCAAGTGAGTTTTTGTAGTGAGAGATATCTGCAATATCATACTCTTGACCATTAATTATTTCTGTTTGACCATTGTAAATCCAGACTGGATCTAGATAAAAAATGGTAATATCTGCAAATCCAAACATTGCATAGGTGTGTCCTGCAGTTGTTTTCTCATCAGATGTTGTTGGTTCTCGTTCATAGTAAATTGTAATATCACAAATATCTTGTGAAAAAATATCATCATACTGTTGCTGTGAAATTATTTTGTACGTAAAGCCCCATCCTTGTTTTTCTCCTGTGAATCGGACTAGCTTGTTTTCCCACTCGTCTATTACATCTTGTGTAATTTGGTAAAGTACATCTTGAGCTCCTGGGAGTTGTGAATCTGTAAATTCAATTATGCAAAACTCTGGTGGTGCTGTGAGTTTATGGTCTTCAAAGTAATAGTATTCTTCAGCAAATACGGGTAAAATCATACCTGAAAGGAGTAATAGTGTAAGGAATATTCTCATGAATATACTTGATAGAGTCTGACTATTGAGTTGAGTTTTTTTCTTTGAGGGATTTTGTGCCTAATTTAGGCATTTCTAAAAATAACTATGCAGAACTAGGCAGTTTTTGGCAAAATTGGGATTTGATCTTTACCCAAGGTCAATGATCAATCAAGGATCCGTCTGATTTAGTTGGAATCTGTATAATGATCATGGCGTTAGTAGAACCAATAAAAAAAGGTGGAAGGTATACCAGAAAGGAGCAAGAAGAACGAAAGTTACGTGTATTACAACTGCACTTTGAAGAAAAAAAATCAGCAGTAAAAATTGCAGAGGAATTGAAAATTAATCGTAATACTATCAATGATGATATTCAGTTTTGGTACGGACAACTTGCATCCAAATCTTCTTTTAATTCCTCTAATAGAAATTCATTTTCTCGTAACTACTTTTCTAAAGTTTCAATCTCTGTTGGCATTTCATATTAATGAATTTTAATTTAAATAAACACTAGCATTCCCAAAAATGAGTTATTATCTAGTAACATTATGTTTCAACTTACCAACAATTTTCTTTACTTCTATTTCACTCAAGGTATCCTGTCTTTTTTCTAAAAACTGATTTATTCTTGCAAGACTAGAAACAAAGACTGCACGATACCTTTCATTGTATGAAATATTCCCTCTAATTGATAACAAAACATTTGTCACTCTGATGTTTTTGACTACTTTTTGTAGGGTAATCCATAGAACTCGCCCTGCCCTGTCTGTCTGTTCATATGGGCTTAGATTGTTGTTATTTTGTACATAATTATCACTCCAGTTTTTGACCTCAATCATGAATACTCCTTTTGGACAAACAACTACAACATCCATTTGGGCAGATCTTAGATTTTTTTGTCCATTGTAGGTTACATAACGTGGCAATCCAATTCTTACCCCACACAAAATATGATAATTATTATCTAGTTTTAGGAGTTCATCGATGACTTTGTTTTCTCCTTTAGTGCCTGCATGTAATGGGTTATCCTCATTTTTTTCAAATTTGTTGATTTGACGTTTATAGTTCCACTTTCTAATTCCTGCAAAAAACCCAGTATCTTTTTTTAGTTTCTTTTCAAATTCTTTCTTGACTCTAGGAATATCATCAATGGTTTTGACTTCACTGGGTAAATTGTTGATAAGATTTCGTTCACTATCTGCCATACCATAGAGGATAGCCATGATTAGATATGGTGAATCTAATATTTTAGAGGATATTCTTTGGAAAGTGATTTAGTAAACTTCTTCTAAATTCTGATATTGGATTTTTCTACCATTACTGATGAAAATGAACGTAAAGTTGCAGAGTTCCTTGATAAAATTGGTTTTTCATTTATAGAATCACGTTCGATATTCAATAAATCCGAAGCTGAGATTGCTCGAGAAATTGATCTTTTGTTTACCTTTCAGAATTGTTTATTCATAATAGAAGTTAGCACTGTAAAATCCGGACATAATTTCAAAATTATTACTTTTATGTATAGATGGAGTAAACAAAAAAACTTTGAGCGCCTAAAAGAAAAACATCTAGCTGTCTCAAATAATGTAATGAGAATCTTTTTTGATTTATCAAAAGATACTCCTGAAAACAAATCACAAGATGTAGAAGAATTAACTGAAGACCAAGGTAATATGGTAATCTATAGAGATGTATTTGAAAAATTAAATTCAAATGATGATATTGAACAAACTATAGCTGATTTTCTTGGAACTGATTGGTTTTCAAACACTGAAAAATTTGTAGAATGAAATTAGTTATCATCAAAGGTGTTTAGACTAACTATATCATTCATCTAAATCTACATAGATTGACTTAAGAATAATTGAAAATATGCAATGGTGCTTTAATGACTCCTATGGCACAGACGGATATTTTAGGGATTGTCTATGGTCTGGTAAACGATAAACAATTGAATGACTCTAATTCTGTATTGCACCATTGCATGGTAAAAGTATGGCATTACTGCATTTAACCAGCACTGAGAAATCATACTTTCAAATCATCAGTGAATCCATACCTAATTTCTCTGGAATTTACTCAAAATTATAATCTCAAGCTAAAAGCGAATCAAGCTTTTTAGAATCTTATCGACTACCATAATTTCATCTTGTCTTTCTTTTATTGTAGTTTCATTCCAGCTCTTCATAAATTCAGATTTTTCATCTAATTTTTTTAAATTTAATACTTGTTTTTCTAGATAACTCTTGTAATCTTGTAGCATGTCTAGTCCCCGGTTGTGTTTGTCTTGAAAGGACTTGTCCATGTAATATTTTTAATCTTAAATGGACTTTAAATTTTCCTGAAAAATCTCAGATATGACTCTACTTAGGATTTAAATTGTCTCAAAAGAGAATTTTACCAATATACATGTCATCAAGTACTCCTAAAAAAATCGGTGAAAATCAATACGAAATTGAAGCTGATTCAAATCTTGGAATGAAAGTTCCAGTTAGAATCTATGCAAATGAAGCTCTATTACAAAAAATGCTAACTGATAGAACAATTATGCAGGCAAAAAATGTCGCATCAATTCCAGGAATTGTTAGCCATAGTGTAGTTTTACCTGATGGACATGAAGGCTATGGCTTTCCAGTAGGTGGAGTAGCTGCCATGGATGCAGAGGAGGGAATGATTAGCCCCGGTGGTGTAGGATATGACATTAATTGTGGAGTACGATTGCTTCGCTCAAACTTAACTGAAGACGCAGTTCGTGCAAAACTCAAAGAACTAGTAACTGATCTGTTTAGTTCCATTCCATCTGGAGTGGGATCAAAGGGCTCTGTTAAGCTAAATCATTCACAGCTTGATGAGGTCCTTACCCGTGGAGTCAATTGGGCAATTGATAATGGATATGGCTCGTCTCATGATGCAGAAGTCTGCGAGGAAAATGGACAAATAGATAATGCTGATCCAAACAAAATTTCAGACAAGGCAAGAAAAAGAGGTTTACCCCAACTTGGAAGTTTGGGTTCAGGAAATCATTTCCTTGAAGTACAAAAGGTATCAGAGATTCATGACGAGGAAGCTGCAGAAAAAATGGGAATTACAGAAGGAACAATTACAGTTTTACTTCACTGCGGTTCACGAGGATTTGGACACCAAGTGTGTAGTGATTATCTGCGAGTAGCAGAGCAGGCAATGGAGAAATATGATATTCATCTAAACGATAGAGAACTTGCATGTGTTCCAAATACATCTGAAGAAGGAGAG
>DATKYM010000022.1:0-4513 GCA_035528495.1 Nitrosopumilaceae archaeon | reverse complement strand
TTTCGAATTAAAACGATAGAGCATATTATCCACATTGTTTAAATCTATGAATTGCAACCCAGATTTGCCGTAACAAGGTTTGTAGGCAAAACCTAGTTGGAGAAATCTATACGGAAAGAAAAACCTTCAATCAAAGAATTTTGAATTTAAAAAAATAATTCTAGATAAAAAAAATTAAGACCTCAAAAGATTATTTCTTTTTTGAAGTCTTTGTTGTTGTTTTAGCTGCTGCTTTTTTCTTTGCTGCCATATTTGAGGGATAATTTTAGTTAAATTTCTACAGATGGAGTTAAATAAAATTCATAAAATGAGTATTTTGTGGAATATCTTTTTTAGACTGTTTTTATCTATGACTAAACCAAAACTAAAAGATGTTTAATCTTGAAAAGATTGAAAACTCTTTTCAAACTACTATCGATAATAAATTCTCAGAATCCTCCAAGGGGATGGTATCTTCTGCATTTCCAAATGCGTCCAAAGCAGGAGCAGAAATATTAAAAAAAGGTGGAAATGCAATTGATGCTGCCTGTGCCGTATCTTTAGCACTAGGGGTTTGTGAACCCCAAGCATCAGGAATTGGTGGACAATCAATGGGAATAATTCATTTTGAGGGCAAGACGATTTGCATAGATGGCTCTACAAGAGCTCCGTCTTTAGCAACACCCAGCAGATTTAAAAATATAATTGAAAGATCCCTTGGTTACAGAGCTACTACGGTTCCAAGTACTGTTGCAGTAATGGGGATTTTGAATGAGAGATATGGAAATCTTGAATGGGCAAAAATACTAAAACCTGCGATACGAATTGCAAAAAAAGGATATAGAATTACAAAACTCCAGCACGACTTGCAACAAAAGGAACTAGAGAATTTTACAAAATTAGAATCAAGGTCTGGCGCAAAATATTTTCTCAAAGATGGAACTACTCCTTTTGAACCAAAAGATCTTTTCATCCAAGATGAATTGGCAGAATTGCTATCATATCTGGCTGACAATGGATACAAATCATTCTACCATGGAAAAATTCCAAAGATCATAGATGCAGATATGAGAAAAAACAAGGGGTTGCTGCGTGAGGATGACTTGGTAATGATTCCAAAAATAATTGAACGAGAGCCTATAGTTGGGAAATACAGAAACGTTACAGTCAAGACATTTCCTCCGCCTGCGGTTGGTAGAATATTGTTGTTAATTCTAATGCTCTTAAATCAGCTTCCACCCAAAGTAATCAAAAATAAAAAGTTGGAGTTTTATCATTATCTTGTAGAAACATTCAAGAGATCACTTGCATTTCGAACTCAGCGTCCTTATGATGTAGCAACATACAAACAATTTGATGACAAGCTGTTGTTTGACAAAACTTTTCTCAAACATTTATCCGAATCAATAATTGATGGTATACAACTAAACTCCAATCCGAAAATGAAATTTCATGATGAAGATACAACACATCTATCAGTAATGGATGATGAAGGAAATGCAGTAGGAATAACACAATCAATTGAACTAGTGTATGGCTCAAATGCCGCAGCTGAGGGATTGGGATTTTTGTATAATAGCTACATGGCATCTTTTGAATATGACAATATCAACTATCCACATTATTTGAGGCCAAATACGAGTCCCTGGACATCAGTTGCACCCACCATCTTGTTTCACAAAAATAAACCCTGGATGACACTTGGAACGCCTGGAAGTGATAGAATACCCACTATTACTGCCCAGTTCATATCTTCAATGATTGATTCTGGATTGAGTCCAAATGATGCAATGAATAAACCAAGGATTCACTGTACTGTTGATGGAATAGTTGCAATTGAAGGGGAGCGATTTGATGCTAGCATTATCCCATATCTGGCAGAGTTGGGATACAAGATAGAATCAAAAGAGCCATACTCGTATTATCATGGCGCAATTCATGCAGTAATTAAAAAAAACAGTTCCAAAGGATTTCAAGGAATGGCAGAGATTAGACGTGATGGAACTGCAGTAGGGGTAGATTAATCATTTGGAGAAAAGAGAACATGAGGATTCACAAGATAGCATGGATGATGCAGGTTGGAGATTTTGATTTCAAAACTAAATTTTAGAAGGGTAAAATTATAAATTGAAAGTATAGAAATGTATAAATTAAAATTAGTAGTGGCTTTGTGAATAATATGGGAATTCTTTCTGTAGACAATATCAAAAAACTAAATGATGCTTGTATGAAACTCTCAGACGAGGAGAATGTCAGGCATGTTGGAGTATGTCTGGTAAAGTTTAGAGCGGATATATAATAAATTCAAAATTAATATTTTGTTATGAAAAAAGTAAAATGTTTATCTTTATCAAAAAATATTAAACTATTTGTAAGGAAGGAAAGAACATTCAATGTCAAATCAAACTCGTAAAAGCCATGTAATTATTAGATCAATGGAGACTAGAGATTTTCCACAAATTGTAGAATTACAAAAAATGTCTTTCCCACAAATGGCAGCAGAGGGATTGTATTGGAAACCCTATCAATTAGAAAGTCATCAGAAAGTTTTTCCCCAGGGTCAGTTTATAGCTGAATATCATGGAAAAATTGTCGGATCCTGTAGCAGTTTGATTATTACAATGGACCCAGAATACAAGGAACATAGTTGGATGGAAGCTTGTGGGAATAGTATTTTTAAAAACCATGACCCCAATGGAGATACCTTGTATGGGGCAGATGTTTCTGCACATCCTGAGCATAGAAGACTAGGAGTAGCAACAAAACTTTATGATGCTAGAAAAAATCTAGCAATAAAATTGAACTTGAGACGAATTATTGCTGGAGGCAGGTTATTCAATTACTGTGAATTCGCAAAACAGTTCACTCCTCTAGAATATGTTCAAAAAGTAAGACGTCGTGAAATCAAAGAACCTGTATTATCATTTCAGTTTAGAAATGGTTTCAAATTTATTAAAATTCTGCCAAATTACATGAAAGATGCCAGATCCTTAAACTATGCCACTTTTATTGAATGGAAAAATCCATATTTTGTAAAAAAATGATTATTGACTGCCATGTTCACATAAATCAATACGAATTAACCCAAAACGTACCGTTATTGGAAGACAGATTGGAGATGCTAGAAACTGAAATGGCAAATAACAATGTTGACTATGCCATAATTTTATCATCATATGAAGTAAATTCTAAGAGACCTTCCACAAAACAGATAATCGACGGAATTCAAAAATATGATAATCTTGGTGTTGCTGCAGGATTTACTATCGATAACCATACAGATGAAGATTTACGAAATTACCGACAGTGGATAAAAGAAGGAAAAATTAAAGCCTTAAAAATTTACTCTGGATATGAACACTACTATCCTTATGATGAACGTTATCAAAAAGTATATGACACATGCATTGAATTTGGCATTCCAGCTATGTTTCATACAGGTGATACCTATTCTGAAAAAGGAAAATTACGATTTGCAAGGCCATTGAACTTAGATGAGGTTGCAGTGGATAATCCAGAATTAAAAATAATAATGTGTCATTTGGGAAATCCTTGGATTCAGGACGCCCAAGAGGTTCTGTACAAGAACAAGAATGTCTATGCAGATGTTTCTGGACTTGTAATAGGTTCCTTTGATCACTTTTTTGAAAAAATGATAAAAGAAAAGGTTGCAGAGTTGATAAATTACGCAGGAGAGCCTCGTTATCTTTTGTATGGTACGGATTGGCCAATTAGTAGTATGGACTCTTATCTTAATTTTGTTGCAAAACTTACTATCAAAAAAGAATATCGTAATCTGTTTATGTTTGAAAATGCAAAAAATTTGTTTAAAATTTAATAAAATTACGCATGTCTTTTCAAACAATCCTAAAGTTAAATCAATGCGTTCCATAAATGAAATATTATAATCTAGATTAGTACTAATTTCCAGCAAATCATACTTTCATTATACCGCTAGTTTTAGGTAAAATCCGTGCCTAGGAAGGGAGGATGTCTTTTTACTGACAGTCGATAAACTCGTTAACACTTCATAATTGAACACTAGGTAGGATTTTCTTGATCTATATTCTTGCCCAAATGTGAAATTTCCTTCTTATTTGCTGCCATAATGTTATCTGGTTCTAAAATCTATTTTGGGATTATTTTTTGGAATTTACCACTCATCCAATTAGGATCAAATCTCCTCCTCTGCCATCTGTCTTTTGGTACAAAATCAAAAAGAATGTCTGACTTTAGGGTTGCAAAAGAAAGCCATTCCCCTTCGCAATGTCTGCATGCTCCATCTGCTCTGCACCTGTTTGAGAGTTTCTTTGCAAAATAATATCGCCATTCTTTCAAGGATATGATAGTCTAAAAAAGGAATTTAATGGATTGGTTACTTTGAAATTATTTGGAAAATTAATAATAAGAGTCGTGGATGTAACACCAACTCCACCTTTTTTCTGGTAGTTCTTCAATAATGGGATGTTTAGTTTTTTTGAAATGTTCTTCGGCATGTTTTCCAGGCGATGACCTATCACATCCAACATGGCCA
>DATKYM010000021.1:0-3116 GCA_035528495.1 Nitrosopumilaceae archaeon | reverse complement strand
GAAATTACAAAATATCTTTAGACAGTATTTTCAATACTTTAGCCAATTTCATTTTTTTTTCCTCCATTAATGGACCAGCAGCAGCTGTAGCGGGTCCAATAGATCCCATTCCTAATTTTTCATGGATTTGCCAGTAGGCTTCTTCATAAATTTCCGCTTTTTTATTATAATCCTTTCGAAAATCTTGAAATGCCTTGTCAATTATTATATCTGCGGTCTTATCAAGTTCCTTTAATCTTTGATTAATGTATTCTCCCGTTATATCTTTACCTGTATCAGGATCAATCACCCGCTGCACCATGTGTTCTTCTGCAATATTTTCTTTTTTATCTTTCATGCGATGTATGACACTACTCAAACTGAAATTTTTAATACAATAATGATTTCTTCAATAGGATAATAATAACCGAGGTATAAAATTCTTCTGATTAAGAAGTGAACTAAAATCAATCTCCACATTAAATTCAAAATTTATTAGTCTACTTATTATTTTCCACTATATACTTGTATTTTTTGAGATACGAAATGTCAAAGATTAAAAAAAATTTTGAATTAGTTTACATATTGCAATCTGATTTTAATAAACAATAAAATAAAATTTTATAGAGGAAATATAAAAATGGCTGAAATTAAAAACATTGTTATGATTGGTGCTGGTTTAATGGGTCATAACGCCGCTCAAATCTGTCTGATGGCGGGTTATAATGTCACATTGGTTGACATCAAGGACGAATTTGTTGATGCAGGTGTTGCTAAAATTGATGAAGGTTTAAAAAAACTTGAAGGGAAAGGAAAATTAGGTGAGGGCATTACTGCTGCAAGTCTGATGGGAAATTTGAAAAAATCAATAGATATTGCAAGTGCAGTAAAAGACGCTGATTTTGTTATTGAAGCTGTTGTCGAAAAAATGGATGTTAAAAAGCAAGTGTTCAAGACATGCGACGAAAATGCACCACCACATTGTATCTTAGCAACGAATACATCAACAATGAGCATTACTGAAATCGCTAGCGCAACAAATAGAGAAGATAAAGTGATAGGCATGCACTTCTTTAATCCACCGATTCTTATGCGATTAATCGAAATAATAGCGGGTGAAAAAAGTTCCGATGAAGCTATGGATATTGGTGTTGAATTGAGCAATTCATTACCTTGTTTAAAAGGAAAAAGATTTGTTCCAAAAGTCTTGAAAGATCGTCCTGGATTTATTGTCAATCGTTTAAATGCACCAGTTCAAATTTATCTTAACTGGGTATTTGATCAAGCAGCTGAAAAGGGAATACCATGGGAACAAATCGATGCTGATGCTGCCGGTTTAATGCCAATGGGACCTTGTGAACTCGCGGATTATGTCGGAATTGATACTATGTTTCATGTAGGTAATTATTATGCAGAAACATTATCTCCTGATTTTAAACCAGGGAAGATAATTACAAAGATGGTCGAAGAGAATAAACTCGGACGAAAATCGCCTCATGGATTTTTCGATTGGTCAGCAGGCAGACCTAAAATAGATAAATCTAAAAAAGCAGGATTGTTTACTGTTGAAAATTCCATGGCTATTATGTTAAACGAAGGTTGTCGCCTATTAGACGAGAAGGTCGTAACGGGATTCAAGGTAATCGATGAGGCGAACATGGCTGGAATGAATACTCCTGGACCTTTTGGTGGTGGTAAAAATCAATTTGAGAAGTGGTCAACCCTTCTAGATGAATTAGCAGACAAGACTGGCAAAGACTACCTAAGACCTTGTGAGCTAATGAAGTCTGGTGGCTTTGTTAAAATGCGAAAGTAAGTGAAAATTCTAAATCTAAGTCAAGCTTTATTTTTTTTTTTTTTCTTATCTAATATTTGGTTATTTAATTTTATTGCTTTCAAAAATCTAGCAAATTAATGAAAATAAAAAATTTGAAAGTTTTTAATTAGTAAAGAATTACTACTAAATATTCACAATTCAAATTTTTAAAGAATTAAAATTAATGATAAAGAGCTTAAAAAAGGTAAGTAAAAATGTCAGAAAAAGTATTTGAACATCTAAAAATCGATTGGCCAACAAAGTTAGACGACCAAGGTGAGATTATTCGAGATGGAACCGTAGATGGAAATTATGCAGTAATTTCTATTAATAGACCTGATAGATTAAACGCTTTAACGGAACAAACAGTATCTGAGATTTCTAGCGCATTGCGAATTATGGAAATTGATGCAAGCGTTCGAGCAGTTGTTTTACGAGGTACTAAGGATTTTACAAAGAAACCAGCGTTTTCTGCAGGAGCCGACTTAGCAGCTGCTTTTAGTCCGGGGCTTAAACCTAATGTAACCTGGCACATGGCGTTGGCAATGAGAATTAGACATCGAGATTATGATGAAATTGAACAATTCTCAAAACCTTTAATCGCTGCAGTTGATGGTTTTGCCTTAGGTGGAGGTTGCGAATTAGTACTTTGCTGTGATATTGTGATTGTGTCTGATAGGACAAAAATTGGATTGCCAGAAATCAATCGAGGTATTTTTCCTGCAAATGGAGGAGTTACTCGAATGGCTGAAAGAATTGGAACTAATAGAGCATTAAGAATGGCTATGTTTGGGGAACCTATTGATGGCCAAACCGCAGTTGATTGGGGATTAGCTTCCTGGATTGCACCTGCGGGAGAAGAGTTTGAAAACCTCGTTCATAAGAAAGCTAAATGGTTTGGAGAAGCTCCTACTACAGCATTGTTTGTAATTAAGAAATGTGTGAAATTTGGAACGAGATATGAGCAATTAGGTCTTATTATGGAGCAAATGGGGTTTGGAATCAATCAAGTATCCTCTGATGCTAAGGAAGGAATAATGGCTTTTAACAGAAAGGTTAAATGTCCAAAATGCGGTGGTAAAGGTAAATTTGAGGACGGAACAACATGTAATGTCTGTCAGGGCAGTAGAAAGATAAAAGATTCCCCGCATTTCATCGGGATGTAATCTATTTTTTTTTCTTTTATTCTTATTTAAAATTAATTTCTAAATACTTCCCATAATTTTATAAATTATTCTAATTATAAACAAGTAATGGGAGGTATCGAAGTTATTGAAGAGATAAACGATGGGAATCTCTATCTTCGCAAAATTTCTAAAGA
>DATKYM010000020.1:0-10864 GCA_035528495.1 Nitrosopumilaceae archaeon | reverse complement strand
AGATATGTAATTTGAGGAGTATGAAATTTGAATGATTCTAGTACCAATGTATACTCATATTGTTTTCAAATTTCTGCTATATTACAAAATACCGTGATTATCAACAATGAGTATCAAAAATAAGAACATTTTTTCCTTTTTACTCCAATAGAGTAACAATTGAATTTATTAGAAGAAAAGATCCTTTTCAAATTTGAAATCAATGGAAACTAATTTTTTAATATTATTTTTTGGGATTCAGGATTGAAATTTAGATTCTGAGATTAAATATTCAATTTAGATTAGATAATTATGAGCAACGAAGGAGTAATCTCTTCTTTATGATGTTTCTAACAAATTCAAGAGGAAAAACATCATAAAGAAAATCAATTTGTTTTTAATCTTATTCGTATCTTTTGTTGTTATCGTATTTGCTAATAGCTATATTCCGCCTAGTTATGATGTAATAGAACAACAAGAACCAATCGATATTGAAAAAAGACTAGATATTCTTTATGAAAACTTGATACCATGTAAAGATGAGGAGAATCCACGATTAATTGCAGAATGTGAGTATCCAATTAAAAATGAAATAATACAATTAGAGTTTATACAAAAATCCAAGATGTATGTTGTTGGTCCTATCACATACTATTATGCAGGAGGCGAGGTAGAGGTCTCCGAGAAAGGGACAGCTGTTTTTAATCTAGAGATGTTGGCAGAAAATACAGGTTCACCAGATGTCGTATTACTTCACTGTTCAGGAGCAATATCTTGCAATTACCATCTTTGGGACGGCAAAACTAAATTCAAATTTTCTTCAGCAAATTTTGCTGCTGGTAATATTGGAATTAACCCAGGACAGACTAAATTCATCAATATTATTTTTGGACCAGCACAAGGATATGGAAACTATGTTGATTTTGAATATGATCCTTCAAAAGAATATTTTCTAAAAATTGATGAATCATTTGGAAGTGTAGATATTCCACTTGAATTAGTTTTGAAAATCTAAATTCAAAAGTTTCACGCGTATCTGTGTCCATTTTTACCCCCAATTTGGTGGGTGAGTCCCCGTGAAGTATTACCTGGAATTATTTTTTCTCCAAAAAATGGGTCAAGCCTCTAGATTTGACCTTTGAAAATAAACTAGAAATTAATTTTCCAATTTGGAAATGATAGTGCTTTTTAGGGTTATTCTAGCACAAAAATACTACCAAATCGGAAATTCAAAGCTGATTTCACTTCCGTGGACAATATTATCATTTTTCTATAATGTTACTTCATGAAACAAAAATCAACATTCATGGGTTTAGTTGCAATAATGTCTTTGACAATGGCACTTGCCCCTACTTTGATTGATGATGCACTAGCACTACAATCCGCAGGAAACCCAACGCTCAAGTTTGGTTCTGCAACAAAAAATATTGTTTGTGGCGGTATTTTATGCTCTGAAGTTAATACAATTACAGTACTAGAAAAAACAATCAAAATCGAAGGCCTCGACGTTTTTTATTTAGAAGCAGGACATTCTGATGCACCAACAGTTTTACTGTTGCACGGATTTCCAACATCTTCACACATGTTTAGAAATCTTGTCCCAGAATTGGCAAATGAATTCCATGTAATAGCACCTGACATGATAGGCTATGGAAGAAGCTCAATGCCAACAGTAGACGAATTTGAATACACATTTGCTCATCAAACACAAATCATAGAACAATTCACAGAGAAATTAGATCTTTACCAATATACTCTCTATGTAATGGACTATGGAGGCCCAGTAGGATTCAGACTTTTTGAAAACAATCCAGAAAAGGTTCAAGGGTTTGTCATACAAAACGCAAATGCATACAATGAAGGACTCGAAGAGTTTTGGGATGACTGGAAAGTTTGGTGGGATGATCCAACTTCAGAAAATGAAGCAAAACTTCATTATTTGGTGGCACCAGATACCACAAAGTGGCAGTACACTTTTGGAATGAGAAATCCAGAAGCAATTGATCCTTCAACATGGACTACTGATCAAGCAGGATTAGATCGACCAGGAAACGTTGCAATTCAACTTGCAATGGCGTACGACTACAGAACAAACATCCCATTGTATCCGCAATGGCAAGAGTCATTCAGAGAACACCAACCTCCAGCATTAATTGTATGGGGTGCCAATGATTACATCTTCCCTGCTAGTGGTGCACATCAATACGAACGTGACTTGGAGAACGTAGAAAAATACCTCCTAAATACAGGTCACTTTGTGCTTGAAGAGGATCTTGATTTTGTTGCAAAACAAATGAGAGAATTCGTAAATTCCGTACAATAGATTGGCCAAATGGCCTTTTTTTTATTCAGACAAGAAATCCTTTGCCTCAAAGAATCCTGTCAATTCCTTTGATAATTGGTCACAAAATATGCCTAGAATCTCAAAATCTACATGTGTGAGTTTCTTTTTGCTAAACATTGCCAAGACTGCAATTGATTTTTTCTTGTAAATTAGAGGATATGCTGCAAATGATTTTAGTTTCTCTTTTTTAGCCCAATCATGATGTTTTACCCTAGGATCATTTACAACATCATTTGTAACGACAGGTTTTTTTGTTTTAATTACAGCACCAATTTTCAATGAATCAATTGAAATCTTTGAAAACTCTCCATCAATATTTTTATATTTTCCAGCACTAAACTTTAGTAGCAAATTTTTCCTGTCCTTATCTACAAACCATAATCTTGCAAAATGTGCATCAAAATATTTTACAAGACTATCTGTAATAGCTTGTAATCTGTCGTTTATGTTGTCATATTTTTTCAGGGATTTTAAAATATCGTATACTTGGGCTTTCTTTTCCTTTCCTTCAGCTTCACCGTAAATCATGTATGGTGATGATTTGATAGTCTTTGAATCATACGAACGAACATCAGAAATTAAATCACTAAACCTGCTAAGAAAATTATTAGATTCCAAATCATACTGCTCTATTGAATCAAAAACAAAATGACATATCCAATCAAAATCTCCGCTTAGTTTACAAGAAAAAATACAAAAATTTGATTCTTCTACATATTTGATTAGGAATTTGGTTAGATCTTCGGTTGTTTTACTTAGTTTAAATTTTAAAAGTATGGTTCGATTAATTTTTCCTGAAATCACATTGGGGTTTAGAATTGCAGAGTATCCTAATATGACATCATTTTTTTCTAATTTTGCTAGTCTTTGTCTAATTGCTCTATCTGTAATTGTATAGCCTAAATCTTGCAGATTTGTTGCAATGTCATGTGACGAAATGCGAGCATTTTTGCCTAGATGTGATAAGATGATTTGGTCAATCTCATCTGTCATCGGGTGTATAGGTTATGCTGGTCTTTATGGATTTCCAATTCGGAAATATCTATACTAATTATGCCTAAATAAGGCTAAAATCACTACCGAGTAGGAAATAATCATCTAGTTTTGCTTCCACGGACAATATTATCAGTTTTGCCGTATAGATAACCATGCAAGCAATAACAATCAAAAGTTTGAAGGCTCAAAGCCATCCTCAAACAAAGGGATTATTCTGGTATCTCTTTGTTGGAACTAGAGGTGGTCAGAACCGTGTCAGAATTATTAATCAAATAAGAAACAGACCATCAAACAAACACCAGATATCTCAAGATCTTTATCTAGATTACAAACTAGTTGAACATCATTTACTCGCTTTGGAGAAAAATAATCTTGTAACAAGAATGGGTGAAAAATATGATGCAGTTTACTTTGTGTCTGTACTCTGGAGAATCAGAACTAATCTTTGATGAGATTGTAGAGAGACTAAAAAAAGTAGGTGAAGATGAATGGTTAAGATAGAAACTATACAAAAAAATGATTCAAAGTTTGCAAGACTAGTGATCGCAGGGATCTTGGGAACTTTGGCATTTAATGGTGTAATGTATGCAGATATTGCACTAACTGAAATTCCATTAGATATTGCAATGACTATGGGAAGTATTACAGTAGGAGAATCTAAATACACAGAAATTATTGGACATGTAATTCACTTTGTAAATGGAATTGGATTATCATTGTTATTTGGTTATGTTGGACTACCAGTATTAAAGAGAATCAAAAAATTACCAATAATGGTATATGCAATTACATTTACACTAGTTGAACTGGTAATTGCAGTTTGGTTTGTAATGCTTCCAATGCTTGGAGTAGGAATTGCAGGATTGAATATTGGACCCGAAGTTGCAGTAATGACTTTTGCGAGGCATCTAGCATTTGGAATAGTAATTGGTTTGGTGATTAAACGATGACTGTAAAACCACCATTTACAAGAGAATCTGCCAAACAAGTGGTTCAGAATGCACAAGATGCATGGAATTCTCAAAATTCTGAAAAGATAGCTCAAGGTTATACGATAAACTCACAGTGGAGGAATAGAACTGCCTTTTTTACAGGCAGGAAGGCAATAATTGAATTTCTTAATCGCAAGTGGGAAAAAGAATTAGATTATATTCTAAAAAAAGAGATTTGGGCATTTGCAGATAACAAAATTTCAGTCAGATTCGAGTACGAGTGGAGAGATGCAGATTCTTGTCAATGGTATCGAACACATGGAAATGAGCACTGGGAGTTTGATAATGATGGATTAATGAAAATTCGTGACATGAGTGCAAATGATATTCCAATACTAGAATCTCAAAGAAGAATATGGAGGAAACAATGACTGATTCTTATCCTAAACGTGCACTAATTGCATCAATACCAGTCACATTTGGATTGAATTTCACCATAAATCCTGCAATTACAATGCAATTGGTATTCTTACACAACTATCATTGGAGGCAAAAAAGTGATCAATAACAAGGAATGTCTCAAATGTGGTTCTGAGAAAATTGAATGTAAAAATGATAAATCTTCTTGCAAAAACTGTAAATTATCTTTTTGTTGTTTTGGAGTAGAAAAATGAAAAGTATCTTTTATGGAATTATTCCAATCGTAGCAATTTTAATCATTTTTATGAACATGTTATATGGTCACACTCTACTTGTATCTGCCTCTGAGCAAGTTGCAAACAAGTACGAGGTGTATGTTCACTTGCAGCCTGACTGGAATATACCTCAAAAGAATATTCTCTTTGAGATAACTAATTACTGGGACAAGGTACAATCTAGTGAACCTACATTTGAGAAGAATGTTGTTAATCACAACTATAATGAATTGCGATACCTTGGAGACAAATCATATGTAGAACTAAAACATGATTTTAGTGATTGTCAAGATGAATGGCAACCGATGCTGTATAGAAAAGCAGTAGATACAGTTCGACATGAAATTGAATTTTTTCAAGGAAAACAGCTAAGCGCAGATCCAGAGATATCTATCTATCCTGATATTGAAAATGAATCCTATGATAAAGCAGAACAGCAATTAAAGATTAGAGATGGTTTTTCCCAGTTTATTCCCATATGTACATCAAAAGAACACACTTCATATGATTATAGTATCAAAACAGATAGCAATGATGTAGGATTTGATGTATACTTTGTTCCATCAATAGATGAGCGAAGTAATTTTCATAATTCTGAGAATGACTTTGACTTTTACACTGCAGATGGCTGTTATGCCAAAAATAAAAAAAGTTTTAGTGGATTCTGTGATAATGTGGGAAAGAACGGTGGATTACTAATCATCATTCCTGATGCTCTGAACAAACCTGTAACCAAATTCTTTATCACGTTAAAAGAAAATAAAATCTAGAAATTAATTTAACAGAGCAACTGGTTTTTTGAAGGCTTGTTTGAAGGTTCGTTGTTTTCCATCTTTGAATACTTCTCTGGGATAATGCTTCATTGAAAACGCTGCCATCTGGTCTAAAATCCCCTGCAAGTCATTTCCTTTTTTTGTTACCTTGTATTCCACCCTAATTGGAACCTCATCATACACATTTCGAGAAATAAGCCCTGCTTTTTCCATTTCCTTGAGCCTAACTGAGAGAGTTTTCGGATTTGCATTCTCGATACTATCTAACATTTGATTGAATCTTGATTGTCCATGCATTGCCATGTTACGAATAATATGAATAGTAAATTTTTTTCCAATTATTTTGAATGTGTTATCTATTGGACAACATTTCATCATATCATCCGTATTTTGTGTTGTCATAAGCGATATTATTTCAGTCAATATATAACACTTACTTTTGTATAGTTACTAATAAATTGTAACTTACCATATGGAAACTAGGTAACAGCTAATTCACTAGCTGCTTTAAATAACCTTTGTATAGTAACTATACTATGGAAAGTTACTTAATAGCACCACAGCAACACTCGCTGTCAACCATTCAGGTCAAAAAAGAACCTGAAAAAGAAGTGTCAAATCTTTTGCCAAAAAAACAATACACTGCAGCTGATTTAATGGGATTGTCTTGGACATTATTCGAGGAGATTCAATAAAATGACAAGACAAGATTTGAGTCAAGAATTAGGTATTGTCTATTACAGAACATTGAGTAAAATTGTGCAGTACAGGAGAAATGTATTAAAAAATAGTCTATCTTCTATTCAGGCCAAAATTTTACCAACACAGGTACTTGTACAGGAAGTAATTCAATGACAGTTCAACTTACAAGTACAATTGAGGCCACGAGAGAGAATATCTGGAAGATAATTCATGCATACGATACCGTCGAAAGTTGGAATCCATTGGTAAGCAGCTCAAAAATTACTGGAACGGATGTTGAAGGTGGCAAAAAACTACACGAAAAGGAGGTGAATTAATGAAAGAAATTACATCAACACAACAATTTGAACAAGAGGTTCTCAATTCGTCCAATCCTGTCTTTGTAGACTTTTGGGCTGAATGGTGTGGACCATGTAGAGCAGTTTCTCCAACAGTTGAAGAACTATCGAATGAATATAAAGACAAAGTAAATTTTGTAAAGATAAATGTTGATCAAAACAGTGATCTTGCACAAAAATACAATGTATTTAGTATTCCAACTCTTGCTATCTTCAAAGATGGTGAGATAGCTTCACAAAAAATTGGTGCTGCCTCAAAAGAATCATTCAAAACCATGATAGATAGTTCCCTAAACTAATCTGTTTTTTCATTTTTTCCTGTTCTACATTAGATGAATGATTCCATAATTAAATTTCGTGCCTACCTGCGCCTTTTTTATCGCCATTTTGGTGGGCGAGTTCCCCGTGGGCCGACTGTTTATACAAGCTTGTCAATGCATTGAATTATATTTTGAAAAGTACAGATTGTACCTAATAAAAAATTGAATATTCAGAGTTGCCCTAAAACATGATATTCAAAAGGTAACCTACTTTCCAAACAGTTACTTCTCATTATAAATAAAAGAGTGATATAGAAAAAATATGAACAATCAAAAAGTTGCAGTGGTTACTGGAAGTTCTAGTGGAATAGGACTAGAAACTGCATTACATTTGGCAAAAAATGGATTCAAAACATATGCTACGATGCGAAATCTTGGTAAATCTGATGCAATAAAATCTCGATCTGAAAACTTGCCAATTGAAATATTACAGCTTGATGTTACTGATGATGAATCAGTTAAAAAAGCAATTAACACTATAATAGAAAAAGAAGGACGAATTGATGTTCTAGTTAATAATGCAGGATATGGAATTATTGGTGCAGTTGAAGACCTATCTTCTGAAGAAGTTAAAAATCAATTTGACACTAATGTTTTTGGAGTTTTTCGTACTATTCGAGAAGTTTTACCTACTATGAGAAAACAAGAAAGTGGCAGAATAATTACAATTAGTTCTATTGCTGGTTTTATGGGAATGCCAGTATTTTCTGCATATGCCTCTTCTAAATTTGCAGTAGAGGGACTAACAGAATCTTTACGACATGAAGTTTCTCAATTTGGTATTCATGCATGTGTTGTAGAGCCTGGTGCTATCAATACAGGTATAATGGAAACTATGCCCGTCGCAAAAAAATCCATGGAAAATTCTGCATATGCTGATTTATCACAAGCATTAGGAAAAGCAATGACAGAAATGGTGAAAAATCATTCTTCTCCTCCAAGCGTGGTTGCTGAGGCTGTATATGAAGCCGCAACATCTGAAAACCCTGAAACTCGATACACCGCAGGTGAAGACGCAAAAATGATAAAGCAAGCTAGAATCACAAAATCAGACAAAGAGTTTGAAGAATTCATCTTGACTAGTTTTATGTCTGCAAAATAATTTTGTAAATTCTTTTGATGGATTTAACTTATTTTTTGGGAACGATGAGAACAAGGAAGTGAAATTCTAGAAAATCTCTATGAAAAATCATCTGTAATAGATTCTACATTTATCACAGCCTTTAGCACTCCAATAAAATTCCCATCATTATCTAGAATTCTAATTGCAATATCACTGGCATAAACGCCAGCACTTTCATCAAACCCACCTTCAGATAAAAATATTCCATTTTGTTTTGCTTTTTGCCACCACATCTCATCGCTTTGTATGTAATCTGATGTTTTATGCGTCTGTGCAGTGTTTGCACCATATTGATTGGTTACAAAAATTTCTGCATATTTGAATTGGGTTTCTGATTTTTGATCAAAATCCATCATTGAACGAAGTACATCTGATGCAGAATTATGAATCAAATTAAAAGCAACTGAATTTGGCACATTAGGATCACTTGATTGCCACCTTTGCTCAACTTGTTTCATTATTTCTTCAGGATTGTTATTTGCAGTAAATCCAGCATTAGATTCTGCAATTGATTGTTGAATTTGAGGGAGGTTGACTAGTTCACGGGATTGCTCAACTTTCATGTTAATCTCTGCTTGCAGTATTTGTAGATTATCGATCAAGACTTTATCGTCATTTGTTTGTGAGGGAACTTTGATCATTTCATTTTCAACAAAATATTCAATAGCATGAAGAAACTCTTTATCTGAAATTTGATCATTTACCCAAAATCCTACTGCAGTTTTTATCCAGGAGGGAATTTGAGATTCTTCTTGCGCAGAAACAAAGGTTACTAAAGCTACGCCTGAAACTATAGACAAGAAAAAGACAAAAAATATTGTTTGTTTTGATTTTGTCAACTTTTTTTAAACAATCTCCCTGGTAATTAAATTGTTTTTTGAGAAGAATTGAGATTTAATTTGACATTTGTAGCTGAAAAACAAAAGAATCTCAAGGTAGTACGGAAGGGAGATTTTGTGCCAGTTAGAAAATTTCTTCCAATTGAAAACTACTGTGCAACTTTTCTGTTTAAGGCCAGAGCGAAAAACGTGGATGTTAAGGATATCACAGCAGCTGTAAGAAAAATTAGATTGTATGCCTCAGGTGTTGGAAAGCTACCAGAAATCCCTTGAATTGTAGACCTGTACATCTGCTGGATTGTTCCTGCAATTGATGGACCAATCGATTGGCCAATTAAATTGAGAAGTAATGTCATTCCAAGTGCAATTCCTGCAAATTGGATTGGGGTAGACATTAGTACGACGTTAAATCCACCGATGAATGCAAGCGATAACCCTGCAGCAATTATTGCAAGTGTGATCGACACCATGAATTCCGTAGAATGGAATAAAAGAATACCAAAGAATCCGATTGTACCAATTAGGGTTCCAATAAGGGTAAGTCGTTTGTTTCCTATCTTGTTTAGTGCAAACCCTGATGCAATGGTACCTACCAAGAAAATTATCATAAATGGCATCTGAATTGTAGCAGTATCAAGTTCTGATCCTCCAAATCCTAAAGGTTGTGGACTCTGTATCATGATTGGTATGGTCTGATAAACCATAAACGTACATAATCCGACAATTAGTAGAATCATAATTCCATAAAGCAGCATTTTGTTTGTCAGTAGAGCAAAATCAATTAATGGATATTGGATTTTCTTTTCAATCACAATAAAAATTATCAACGAAACAATGGTCATTGTAAAAAAGAGAATTGACTCATAGCCTTCCCCGGTATCATTTTCAAGATAAGAGATGCCAACAAGGAAAGAAATTATTGTTATTGCAAGGAATATTGACCCTTTGATATCTATTGTTGGTTTATTTTCTGAAATAACTGGCAAAGGTTTTACATGAATAAATTTCAGAATGACTATCCCTAGTATTACTGCAATAGGAAATGCTGTAAAGAATGTTGCATGCCAACCATAATTTTGTATAATGTTTGCACCTACCAATAATCCTATTGTGGCACCTGCAGGAAAAGTCGCAGTAAATATTGATTGTCCCACTGCTAATTTCTTTTCTGGTAATACCTCTCGAATTATGCCAAACGCTATTGGGAACATGGAAATTCCAATACCTTGGGCGGCTCTAGCAGCAAGCATAAATGGTAAACTATCAGCAAATCCTGCTGCAAGAATTCCAATTGAATAAACAGACATTACGATTAACAAGATCTTCTTTCGGCCATACAAATCCGAGAGTCTACCTACAATTGGCGTAGCAACTGCACCTGCAATTATGTATGATGATAGAATCCAGGATGATGTATTGTAAGATATATCAAAGTCTTCGATGAAGGCAGGTATTGCAGGAAGAACCATAGTTTCTCCGTACATAGTAATAAGGCCCAAACAACTTAGTGTTCCAACTATGAGCCATGCTGAGCGATTAATCTTTTCATTTTCTACAGTCATTTTCACTCAGCTTGTTACTAAAATTTTGAAAATCATTAAAAAACGCCCAAGAATATTTTACAAAACTTTCTTTTAGCTACAGTTAGGGCTTTTTTTCCTGACGGGGTAAGTGTGTATGTAATGGTCTTGCCTTCTTTTACTTCTTCTAAAAATCCTGATTCTCTGAGATTTTTTATTGCAGGATATAGTGTTCCTGGACTAGGTTTGTCTCCTTTTCTCTTTACGATCTCATCGGCAATTTCTTTGCCGTGCATTGGTTTT
>DATKYM010000019.1:0-26647 GCA_035528495.1 Nitrosopumilaceae archaeon | reverse complement strand
TATGAAAGTCCTTGAGAAAAATAACATGGTAACAAAGGTTGGGGAAAAGTATGGAGCAGTATATCACCTCTCAAACTTTCTGGAAATAAACATAGGTGCGCTTAATGATGCCATAGATAAGTTGGATCGAAAGTTGAACCAAAAGAAGGTCTATTTATAATCTATAACTGCGATCTTTGATTTTTAACCAAAAACATATAATCAAAGTATTTTCAAACACAGGTATCTTGGTTAAGCATGATCCATTTGCCAATGCAACAAAGCAAGTAAATGATGCATGTGATATTTTGGGAGTTACAGACAAGGGAATCCGTGAATATCTTTCAATGCCAAACAAAGTTTTGAGAGTAAAGATTCCAGTTAAAATGGATGATGGAAAAATTAGAATTTTCACAGGTTTTAGAAGTCAGCATAATAATGACCGAGGTCCATACAAGGGAGGCATTCGTTATTTTAATCCAGAAGGGGGAGTAGAATACATGGAACGTGAAGTTATGGCACTATCATCATGGATGACATGGAAATGTGCAATAGTTGACATTCCACTTGGAGGTGGCAAAGGTGGCATCTATGTAAACCCAAAAACAGAAAAAATTAGTGATGATGAATTAGAGAGACTCACTAGAGGATTTGCATTTAAAATTAATGAAATCATTGGTCCGGGAAAAGATATTCCTGCTCCTGATGTTTACACAACCGGAAAAGAAATGACACAAATCATGGATACCTTTAACAAATTAAACGGTAACATATCTACACCAGGTGTAATTACTGGCAAACCAATCTCAATGGGGGGTTCTCTTGCAAGAAACGTTGCAACTGGATTAGGAGCAGCATACACAGTAAGGGAGGCCGCCAAAGCATTGAAATTAAATCTAAAAGGTGCAACAGTTGTTTTACAAGGATTTGGAAATGCATCTACTTATGCAGGAATCTATCTTGAAAAAATGGGTGCAAAAGTAATTGGAGTTAGTGACTCTAAAGGATCAATTTCAATTCCAAAAGGTGCAAAGACTGAAGACATTATATCTTATAAAGAAAAAACTGGATCTGTCGTTGGATATCCTGGAAGCAAAAAAATCTCAACTGAAGAATTACTTACTTCCAAATGTGATGTTCTAGTTCCAGGTGCTTTGGAGAACCAAATTGATGCAAAAATAGCTGAAAATCTAAAATGTAAAATTATCGCAGAGGCTGCAAATGGCCCAACATTACCTGAGGCAGACCCAATAATCTACAAAAAAAATATTTTGGTAATTCCAGATATTCTGGCAAACTCTGGAGGTGTGTGTATATCGTATCTAGAATGGGTGCAGAACAACATGGGTTACTATTGGTCATTTGAGGAGGTTGCAGAAAAAATGGAAAAGAACATCACACAAGGATTCAAAGATGCATATGCACTTTCCAAGAAACACAAAGTTGACATGAGAAAAGCAACTATGGTCCTGGCAGTTGAAAGAGTTCTTGAAGCCTTTAACCAAAAAGGAATTTGGCCTTAGACAATAAAAGACTCGTAACAAACTAACTGTTCAATAAATCTAATTTTCCCTTTTGTAATTGACGTTAATTTTCTTTTGAATGTCATATCCACAGTTGTTCTTCGTTGTAAAAGCTGAATTGTTTTTCGTGTAAAGTGTTTGCCTTTTTTGTCTCCATCAAATAGTACGATTAGATTTTCGTATCTTGCAACAGAGTCTGCAAATTTTATCATCCCACCAAACTTGTGATACTCTAAAATTTTTCCTGAAAAACCAATTCTCTTCAGAGCTGCAGAGTCACGTTTGCCCTCTACGATAACTACACTTTGTTTCATCGAGTTTAGATCAGAAACAAAATCTCTCATTTCGTTGATTTCTTGCTCGGATACAATCACGTTAATTTTCCCATCTTAACATATTAAGCACTTTTGGTGAAAATCAACAATGTCTGATGTTTTACTCGTACAAAATACTAGGGTAGAAGGATCTGGATATCTGGGTGATCTTTTAAAAAAAGATGGATTTAACATTCATTCGGTTCAGGCAAAACAAGAAAAGATTCCAGAGCAAGAACATTCTCTAGTTGTAATTTTAGGCGCACCAGAAAGTGCAAATGATGAACTTCTGTATCTACAAGAAGAGCAAAAACTCATCAGAAGAAGCGTAGAGAAAAACATACCAGTACTTGGAATCTGTTTGGGTTCTCAGCTGATTGCAAAAACATTTGGTGGTAGAGTCTACAGAGGACCGAAAAAAGAAATTGGGTTTTTCCACGATTTGATTCCAGAGGCAGATTCAAGCCTGTTTTCAGGATTTGAAAACCCCTTTACAGTTTTTCATTGGCATGGTGATACCTTTGATTTGCCAAAAGGTGCAGTACGATTGGCACATTCACAAAATTATTCAAACCAGGCCTTTCAATATCAAAGTGCAGTGGGACTACAGTTTCATCTAGAGGTAAATGAAGAAATGGTAAATTTATGGCTTGATAGAACTGAGGAAAAACTTCAAAACATTCCATACATCGATTCGGAAAAAATAAGGTCAGATATTGATGAAAATATTTCAATTGTAAAAACAAATATGAAGAATTTTTACAACAATTTCAAATTTTTATTCCATCTTTGACCAAAGTTTAATATACTTAGTTTTGATTCCATCGATCGTCTCATGAGTGCAGTGCAAAAAATTTTCGATGAAACCATTAAAACAAATCACAAAGTAATCACAGAAGAATTATCAAAATCCATTCTGAAAAGTTATGGAGTCAAAGTTCCGCCGTTCGCTCTTGTAACATCTGCTGAAGAGGCTGCAAAACAAGCAAAGAAGATTGGTTTTCCACTTGTAATGAAGGTGGTATCTCCACAAATTTTACACAAGACTGACGTTGGTGGAGTTAAAGTTGGCCTTGATAATATCAATGACGTAAAAAAGACTTTCAAAGACATGTACGGAAGACTTTCTAAAAAGAAAGGAGTTGATGTTAAAGGAATCCTACTTGAAAAGATGGTTCCAAAAGGTGTAGAGCTTATTGTTGGTATTCAAAATGACCCTCAGTTTGGTCCAGTAATTATGGTTGGACTAGGTGGAATCATGACTGAAATTATGAAAGATGTTTCATTTAGAATGCTCCCAATTACTACTTCAGATGCCAAATCAATGCTAAATGGGCTCAAGGGTTCTGCAGTTCTTAAAGGATTTAGAGGAAGTGAGGCAATTGACCTTAACATGGTCTCAAAAATGCTTGTTCAAATAGGAAAATTGGGCGTAGATAATGCAGACCACATCAATAGCATTGACTTTAACCCCGTAATCGTTTATCCAAAATCACATTATGTAGTTGATGCAAAAATAATCCTAAACAAAGAAGTAAAGAAAAATTCAATCTCCAATGCAAAACCAAACATTACATCAATGGAAGAATTCTTTACTCCAAAGTCTGTTGCACTAGTTGGTGCATCTTCAACACCAGGAAAGATTGGCAATTCTGTATTAGATGCCCTTGGGAAACAAGATTACAAAGGCGAGGTGTATCCAATTAATCCTAAACAAGAGTCAATTCTTGGAATCAAATGTTATCCATCATTAGATGCAATAAAAGCAAAGATTGATCTGGTTGTTGTCTGCATTGATCTTGCAGAATGTGGACCTATTATGAAAACATGCGCTGAGAAAGGAATTCATAATGTTGTAATAGTTTCTGGTGGCGGTAAAGAGCTTGGTGGTAACAGGGCTGCAATGGAAGCTGAAGTAAAAGAATTATCCCTAAAACACAAAATCCGTGTAATTGGTCCTAATTGTATTGGAATGTTCAACGCAGCAAATAGACTTGATTGTGCATTCCAAGGACAAGAAAGAATGGTAAGATCGAAACTAGGTCCTGTTGCATTTTTCTCACAAAGTGGAACAATGGGAATTAGCATGTTAGAAAGTGCTGATTTGTTTGGTTTATCAAAAATGATCAGTTATGGAAATCGCTCTGATGTTGATGAAGCAGACATGATATGGTATGCTGCAAATGATCCTCAAACAAAAGTAATTGGATTATACGTTGAAGGATTCGGCGATGGACGAAAATTTATCAATACTGCAAAGCGTGTAATGAAGGAAAAGAAGAAACCAATCGTTATTTGGAAGAGTGGAAGAACTGCTCTTGGTGCTAAACAAGCAGCATCACATACAGGTTCTCTTGGAGGTTCGAATGCTATTATCATGGATGCATTCAAACAAGCAGGAATTATCTCAGTTGATAGTTATCAAGAACTAGTTGGAGCACTAAAGGCACTTGCATGGCAGCCTCCAGCAAAGGGTAATCGTGTTGCTTTGACTAGTAATGGTGCTGGTCCAATGATTGGTGGAATTGACCATTTAGAAAGATTAGGTCTTACAATAGGAAAATTGTCACCACAACTTCTCAAAAAAATGAAGGATCGTTTTCCACCAACTGTTCCTATTCATAATGGTAATCCAGCAGATGTAGGTGGTGGTGCAACTGCAGATGACTATCGATTTGTCATCCAGCAATTTTATGATGAAAAGAATATTGATATTGCTATGCCATGGTTTGTCTTTCAAGATGATCCACTTGAAGAAACAATTGTGGGCTATCTAGATGATTTCTCAAAGAAAAATGAGAAGCCAATACTAGTTGGTTGTAATGGTGGTCCATATACTGAAAAAATGATAAAATTGGTTGAGAAACACAATATTCCAGTTTACCAAGACCTTCGAACTTGGATTGCAGCTGCATCTGCATTAGCTCAATGGGGCAATATACGCGGAAAATAAATAACATTTAAGTCCCGCATAACTTCATCTCATTACATGTCACTAGTAACTACATCTACTTCTGATGGCATTTGTACTGTTAAAATTAACAGGCCCGACAAACTCAATGCTATGAACACTGAAGTTGCAAAGGAGCTTATCAAAATTTTTGAGACTCTAAACCATGACGAGGCTGTTAAAGTAATCATTCTTACAGGTGAAGGTGAAAAGGCATTTTCTGCAGGAGCTGACATTGAATACATGTCAAAAATTACCGCAGACGAATCTGTCGAGTATGCAAAAACAGGTCAGCTTGTAACTTCTACTGTTGAACTTGTAAGACAACCAACGATTGCAGCAGTCAACGGTTTTGCATTAGGTGGGGGTTGCGAACTTGCAATGTCATGCGATATCAGAATTGCAGCAGACACTGCAAGACTAGGCCAGCCAGAAGTCACAATCGGCATTCCTCCTGGATGGGGCGGAACACAAAGATTGATGAGAATTGTGGGAATCGCAAAGGCAAAAGAACTTGTCTATACAGGCAAGATGGTCAAAGCAGATGAGGCAAAAGAGATAGGCTTGGTAAATCATGTTGTTCCTCTTGCATCCTTACAAGAAGAAGCTTTGAAAATGGCCCAGCAAATAGCTGGAAACTCTACAATGGGTGTTCAGATGTCAAAGGTGGCCATCAACAAAGGAAGAAATGCAGATCTTGATACTGGTCTTGCAATAGAACTTCTTGCTTGGAGAAACTGCTTTACTCATCCTGACAGGGAGGAGCGAATGACTGCTTTTGTAAACAAATCCAAAAAATAGTTTACCATCAATTTCCTTCTTATTTTAAATATAAAACAAGATCGTTTGTGGGAAATCAACATGACTTCTTTCTTTTAATTACGTCAGAAACATGAATTAACGTCGTTCTTGAATCATATTGTGTATATCATGGTCAATCCAAGAGAGCATCAGCAGAAAAAAGAAACCACAAGAAGTATCACCTATAGACTTCCAGAGAAACTAGTAGACGACCTTGATGATGAGGCAAAACAAAAAAAAATTTCTCAAAATGTTTTAGTTAAACAAATTCTTGAGAAGTATATCCAATGGGGAAGATACTCAGACAAAATTGGAATGATTCCCGTCCCAAAAGAAATTCTTGAAACCCTGGGTTCGGAGCTTGATGGCCGTGATATAGATGAGATAATCAATGTGGTATTCCCAATGATAAAAAACACTGTCATGTTCATAAAGGGAGGCTATGATTTAGAGCGCTGTATTGAAACTTTAGAGGACTACATGACGGCATCTGGAATGAATTCTGACCATAGAGTAGAGGGCGATCTGCATTCTTTTATCATACAACATGATTTGGGAATGAAGTGGTCGGTATTTACTGAACAACTTTTAACACAAGTATTTCGAAATTTTACATCTGATAAGGATCTAAAATTCCAAACAACCGATTCTACTGTAATTTTAAAAGTCAGATTGGGGTCTGATTTTAATGAACATGAATATCAAAGCTGATATTCAATTTGATAATTGAAATATTTGAAACAATGCCTCTCATCTATGGGTTCAATCAAGACACCGCAATTGTGGATAAAGAAATTTTCAGACAATTCAATCGTATCTGTGGATTCCACGGTTTCAGCCTATGCTGTAGCAAAACTGATAGAAAATTCAAAAACAGGTGCCGTTATAGTTTTAGAAAATCAGGTTCCTGTTGGCATTGTTACAAACAGAGATCTTGCAGTAAAAATAATTGCTCATTCTTATCCTTTCGATACTCCAATTCGAAGGATAATGTCAACCCCCCTAGTCTCCATCAATCCTGAGACTGAGATCAGCTTTGCATCTGAGATAATGACCTCGAAAAAAATTCGAAAACTACCCGTTATCAGGGATGATAAAATAATGGGAATATTCATAGCTGCAGATGTTTCCAAAGTCATTCCAAACTCTTCATAGTGGATATTATATCAAATTTTGATGGGGTTTTCCGGTCTAAACTAAATTACTTTGAATTACGAGTAGGTCTAGTGTGAAAAGCTTATTATAATTTGAAGCGTCTTTTGGTGTTATTATGACATCCGAACAAACCCAAAAATTGGTTACTGTAACACCAAAAGCAGCAGAGAAGATTGCCGAGTTTATGAAAGAAGAGACTGACAATCCTGAATACCTTAGGGTATACGTCCAAGGTGGAGGCTGCTCAGGTCTATCTTATGGTATGGGCTTTGAAAAAGCACCAGAGGAAGATGACTTAGTTCTAGAAGAAAACGGTGTAAAATTAATCGTAGACAGCTACAGTGTAGACCATCTAAAAGGTGCAAACGTAGACTATATTGAAAGCCTAATGGGCTCAGGATTTAAAATCAACAATCCAAACGTTACAAACTCCTGTTCATGCGGTCACTCTTTTAGCACAGAATAAACTGGTCAATCATTTTTTATTTTTCCCTTCTTTTAATCTGAATTATTTTTTAGGTTATTTTTGAATAATTCTAGCGAGTAGGGTAAGGTTATTGCGTAACCCTCATATATCGAGGAACGAAAAGACCTCCATGATAATTAAGGAGATGAACAATATATGCCTCAATCAGGAATCGTCAAATATCACGTTAAACTTTCCTTTGAAGTTGATGGGCTCGTTGAAAGAGCAGATATAATCGGCGCCATCTTCGGCCAAACAGAGGGTCTGTTAGGCCCGGAGATGAATCTGAACGAACTGCAACGAGTTTCCAAAGTCGGTCGTATCGAAGTTGAATCAAAATCAACTTCTAATGCAACTACGGGTGAGGCTGTTATTCCAATGAGTACTGACATTGATACTTGTGCGTTAATTGCTGCAGGAATTGAAAGCATTGACAAAGTTGGTCCATTTGATTGTAAATTCAAATTGGATTCAATTGATGATGTACGAGCTGCAAAGAAAGACGATATTGTAAGACGTGCAAAAGAAATCAAACAGCGCTGGTCTACTAAAACTGTAAGCGAGGGTGAAAGTATGCTAAAGGATGTTCACGAAGGTGATTCAGGAAAGCTATCAACATATGGTCCATCGAAGCTAACCTGCGGTTCTGGTATGCTTGACTCTCCATGGATAATTTTAGTTGAAGGGCGAGCAGATGTGATTAATCTTCTAAGGGCAGGATATGATAACGCACTTGCAATTGAGGGTGCCAAAATTGATGAATCGATAAAAGAAATATGTACATCTAAAGATAATGTAGTTGCTTTCCTTGATGGTGATAGGGCAGGAGGATTCATCTTAAAAGAGCTCACATCAGTAGTACATCTTGATTACGAATTACAAGCAGACAAAGGAGTGGAAGTTGAGGAATTAAGTCCTCAAAGAATAGACGAAATTCTAAAACCGATAAAAGATGAGATTAAAAGTGGAAAGCCGGCTCCTTCTGTTCTTAAAAACGACGATGATAAACCAATAGCTGATCTGGCATCCAAAATATACCCTGATCTTAATGAAACATTAGAAGCAGTAGCTTTGGATGGCGAACAAAAAGAAATCTTTAAAGTTCCAATTAGCGAAGTAGTAAGCAAACTATCAACACAAACGGGAATCAAATATCTTCTCCTCGATGGGATTATTACCCAGAGACTTTTAGAAGGTGCAAGAAATGCTGGTATTGAATGTGTTATTGGTCATAGAGTTGCAAAGCTATCAAACTCTACCGGACTAACTCTAAAAACATTTGGTGATTTAGGCGTAGCATAGGGTTCCTAGATGACTGAACTAAAGATTCAGCACATTCTTACCCTTACCTATCTTTTGTCAAAAGGAGCAAAGTACAATTTTGTCACAATTACAACTTCATCACTTGGAAAGGAAATAAAAAAATCACAACAAGCCGCCTCCAAACATTTACTTGAGCTTGAGGAAGGTGAATTTATTGAAAGGATAATTAGCGGACGAAAAATCTCCGTCAAGATTACATCAAAGGGGTACTCTGAGATGGTAAAACTGTCGCACATCCTACAAAAAAGTCTGAGATCTTCTCCATCTCATGTCTTAATGAAAGGAATTCTTGTTTCTGGAATGGGGGAAGGGGCATACTATATGTCTCTTAAAGGATACACAAAGCAGTTCAAATCAAAAATAGGTTACGTCCCATTTCCTGGGACCTTTAATGTTAAACTGGGAAAAAAAGAGTTCACTGAGGCTATAAGACAATTCGAAGCAATGGATGGAACACGCATTGATGGTTACTCTGACGGAAAAAGAACCTATGGCTGGGTTAAATGCTTTAAAGCAAAATTGAATTCTTCATTTGATTGTGAACTTATCCGATTAGAGAGAACACACCATGATACATCCACCATCGAACTCATATCAAAAAACAACCTTCGAAAATCCGCAAAGTTATCAGATGGCAATAATGTGACAATAACAATTCAGGTAAATGACAAATAAATTAAATATCGTGAATTCTGTCGCCGTACTTTTTTTCTATGATGGAACTTGATATCTCCGGAATCGGGGATTGGAGTCTTGCAACTGTTATGTTTAGATTTATCTTTTTACAACCTTCGGTGATGGACTTTTCTTGATGCATTTGATCATATCCTAAAGCAATAATTTGCGGACGAATCAACTCAACGGTTTTGAAGATATCATCTTCATGACCGATAACACTCAAATCCACCATTAAGAGGGCATCTACTAACGTTTTTCTTTGGTCCTGTGTATGAAGGGGAAGACGCTTTTTCATTTTTTCGGCAGTTTTATCCGTAGCAATTACTACAACTAGGACATCTCCAAGATCTTTGGCTGCATTTAGGGTGTGAATGTGGCCTGGGTGAATGATATCAAAAACTCCTCCTGCCAGGACTACATTAAGTGAAGTTCGCCCGAGTTCCGTTAGAGTTTCTCTGTCTTCATTAAGAAGCTGGTTTGCAATAACCTCATCAATCTTCGCCTCAATAATATCATCTGAGATCTTGGTCTTTTCTTTGATTATCTCTAATGGCGTCTTATCACTAATTGATGCGACATACATGGATGATAGAATTAATTTCTCTATGGGTTTCAACTTTATTTTCTAGAGAGTACCCTCTCTTTAATTCATCTATAAATTACATTTTGGGGTCGATGCCTTTTGCTAGCCTTAATGCATCCACTAGTCCATCAGCATATCCGATACTAAGAATGGCCACCTCGTCTTGTCCATCCTCTAAAAATTTTTCTGCATCCTTGATGTACAAATCTGCGTTTTCTAAAATAATTTTGAATTCCTTTTGATTTTTGTAATACGGTTCTATCTCATCTAACGCTTCCCTTACCATGGGAACATATTTTTTCATCATTTGGTGTGAAATCTTTTTTGTTTTTTCAGAGTTATCAAAAGGCTCGTCAAGGCAAACTCCAAATAATTTGAGTGCATCTGATTCCGTAAAGTGAAACCGTCCGGTAATTATTAGAGTATGCGGAGGCTTTCCAAAATCTATTTTTAACAAGCTAGATATTTTTCCTGAGGTGATGAGTTGATCTTTAAACCCGACTCTTGATGCAACAATCGCATATGTTGAAGAACTGATGACGTTTCTTTTTTGACCTTTCTCTGTTTCAATCAACCCTTTTAGAGCGTCTTTTGGATTCAAGAAAAAATCCTTATCCTGATTGTATTCTAATAGTAAAATTGTATGGTTTCCCTCAATGATATTTTTGTAAATTACAAAGTATGGTGTGGTCATTGATTTCATTTCATCCATTATAGTTGCAATCCTTCCAATTTTGTAAAAATGAAGACCACACTCTCCTATCATCGAAGTGAGCGATGATGATGCGTGAATCGAATGGGTTTTTATTTTTTCTTGGATTGCGCGAGTCCTTAATTCTATGTGGGTTGTGGCAATGTAGGGATCTCCGTAAGATAGCAAAACCACTTTTTTTCTACTAGCATTTTTTAGAATTTCAATTCCATCCTCAACTAACCATCTTTTAGCAGGCTTGAATTCACCTCCAGTCATTTTTTTAATGCTGGCTAAATCTGATTTGCTAATTGGACTGGTGAATTGCTCCAAGTAAACAATGTCTGCTTTTGATAAAATTTTCTGAGCCTCAAGTGACATGGATTTTGTACCTGAAATCCCTAATCCTACAAACCAAAGCATTATTGATTTTTCATATTCCTATCATGAAGTCGTTTTAGATGCTGTAGAGTTTTTTTCAGAATTTCAATCCCCTTAAGGTATTCCTCAATTGAAACCCTCTCATCTATCGTATGTGCTTGGTGAGGATCTCCTGGACCATATGTGACAACTGGAATATTCCACTGGTTTCCAATAACATTCATGTCACCAGTCCCAGTTTTACGAATCAAGGTGGGTCTAGCGTTCTCAACTTCCATTATGCCAAGAGTGAATGCTCTGACTAGTGCAGAGTTGTGAGGTGCCTCAAAGGGTTCAGTCTCATCAAGGATCGAATAAAATGCCTCCACGTTTCTTCTTGAAGCAATCTCCTTTACCAGTGTAGCAATTTTTTGCTCTACTGATTTACAGTTCATGTCGACGGGAATTCTAATATCCAATGTTGCATCACACTCTTTTGGAGTAACATTGTGGCTTGTTCCTCCAGTTATCTCAGTTAGTGTTGAAGTCAGGAGCATTCCTCTGGTTCTTTCTTCTTGACCTGACTCTAATCCTTTTTTCAACTCACTTGTAAATATCATAGATTCTTCTATTGCATTTTTTGAAAGCCATGGGGCACTAGCGTGGGCGCTATCCTCAACTGTTATCTTGAGATTAATTGCCAACCTACCTTTGTATGCAATTGTTACTTGCTTGATTCCACTTGGTTCTCCAAATACCGCATAATCTACATCCATTTCTTTTTTAACTAAATTTTTGATTCCTGTTGCATTTCCCTCCTCATCAACTGCTCCTACAAAAATTACAGTCCCACTGTTATTTGGGATTGAAGCCGCAGCAAACAGCATTGCCATTAGAGGGGCTTTCGCATCTGACGCTCCTCTTCCATAAAGAAAATCTCCCTCTTTTCTCACCTTGACTTTTCCTGGAACGACGTCCATGTGGCCGCACAAGAGAATTTTAGGTGATCCTGAGCCCTTTTTTGCTATGACATTACCAACTTCATCAATCTGAATATCTTCAAATCCTAAATCATCACACTTGTCTGCCAGAAATTCTGCCATCGCTCTTTCGTTAAGCGATGGAGTGTACAAGCGAAGAGCTTTCTCAAGCATCTTGACTGCAAACCTAGGTGTTACGGTAAATATGTTGTCCAATTTTCATTTGTTTGATTGCATTGCGTAATCGAGCATTATTGAAGGAATATCAACACCGCAAACCCTTACGGTATTTTTGTATTCAGTTGTATTGTTAACTTCATGAACTACTAATCCCCTCTCATCACTTTCCATCAAATCTACTCCAACTATTTGGCCTTGAACTGCATTTTTTGCCTTTATGCACATTTCTTCCATCTCAGATGTGACTTCACAGGGTGTTGCAGTTCCGCCAAGAGCCATGTTGGTCTTCCATGCACCATCGCCTGAAGTTCTATAAATTGCGGCAACGATTTTATCCCCTACCATAATTGCTCGAATATCTCTAGGGGGTCTTTTTACAAACTCCTCTAAATAGTGAACCTGATAAATCGGATACATTTTTTCTCGACTCTCAATAATTCCCTCAGCAGAATCCTTATCGTTTAATTTGGAAATTAATCGTCCCCAACTTCCAACTGTTGGTTTGATAACTTTGGGATAACCTTGTTCTTCAAGAGTTTGAATAGCCGAGTCTTTTGAAAACGTAACTGTCGCGTTGGGTGTTGGCACTCCTTGTTTTTTAAGCAACATGTGAGTAAACAATTTGTTTCCTGCAAAAATTCCTGTGTTGAGGCAATTAATCACATTTACACCCAGTCCTTCAAGTGCTGCAGTGGAATGTAAATTCCTGTAGTAGCTGACGCATCTCTGGATAACTACCCCGTATTCTATAGGGGGTTGATCTAAATCTAACGATAATTTCTTACAATCAACCATTTGGATATTGATGTTCTTTTTTTTCCCAGCTTCTAGTAGAGCTTTTTCTTCCCATCGGATAGTATCGTAAAGAACCGTTACGTCTGGATTCACTGTCCCCAATCCTCGCCAACCGTCTGGGCCGGCTTTAGATCGAAACCATCTGAACCTTTTGCTAACTCAAAGCTTGCACCGCATTCGGGGCATGTTACGATCTCCCCTTCTAAAGCGTCGCTTGGGATGGAGATATCTGCATCACATTCATCACATTTTACCATTATTTTTCCTCGGATTTTTCTCCATTATCGTCATTAATTATCTTTTTTTCAAGTCTATCTTCAAGGGGAATTTCAATGAGATCCCCCATCCTGAGATTTTTGAGTCCAGCCGCTACTGCTTTTGCAGACTCCTCATTCTTTTCAAGACCTAAGATGGACATTAGATAAGATGCTCCAGTTTTTCCTGCAAGCTCACCAAAAACAATCCTTCTTCTATTGCCGACTACTCGAGGTGGAATTGGCTCATAGGCTGCTGGATTTTTTAAAATTGCTGCAAGGTGGGTTCCTGCTTTGTGCTTGTATGCAGAGGTTCCAACAATCGGTTTTGAATCATATGGTTTAATTGAGGTATATCCTTCGATCAGTCTTGACAAGTCCTGAAGCATATCTAATCTGAAATCATTTGGTGATTTGTAAAGAAAAGATAAAGCAACAGAAACTTCGGCAAGCGCGGGGATTCCAGTTCTTTCTCCAATTCCATCTATTGTAGTGTGAATTTGATCAGCTCCTGCATCGCATGCAGCAAATGCATTTGCAAGTGCAAAACCAATGTCATTGTGAACATGAGCATCAAGTGGTACATCCACTGCCTCTCTTACTTTTTTAACAAAATTATACATTCCTACTGGACGCAAAATTCCAACAGTATCCGGAAGGCTAATTCTATCAACTCCTGCCTCTTCAATAGCTCTGCACATCTTTAACAGAAATTCTGGCTCCGCTCTACTTCCATCTTCTACTGTGAATCTAATTTTTAATCCATGGGATTTTGCATATTCTACAGTTTCTACTGCTCTTTCCATTGCCTGCTCCCGTGAAATGCGGAGCTTGTCTTTTAGGTGAATATCTGAAATGCCAAGATAAGCTGCACACCACTTTGCATCACAACTCAGAGAGACATCGATATCTTTTTTGAGAGCCCGTCCATGAGATACAATATCTGCTTTTAATCCTTGCTTGATGATCGTCTTTACTGCTTCTTTGTGATCATTAGAAACAATAGGTGAGATTTCAATTTGGTCAACTCCAAAATAATCTAGCATCCATGCAATTTGAATTCGCTGCTTGATGGTAAATGAAACCCCTGGGTGTTGTTCTCCCTCCCTCAGAGTGCTATCAAGAACTCTAATCTTCTTTGGGTTTTTGTCATACGAGTTGTACAAATCTGCATAGTAGTTTGCCTCTTTCATTACAAAAATCGCTGACCTAAATTGAACATATAAATATATTCGTACTAGATTCGTTGGAAATTAACAAAAATGATCCTATTTTAACTTGATTTCAAAATTTTAAACCGAATTTCGTTTTAAACAATTTTTCTTAAAATTATCACGGTATTGGTATCAATCACACCTTGAATCTTTCTTAACGCATCGATACTGTTATTAATTTCAGATATGTTAGATGCGCTGATCATAGTTGTAATGTCATATTGCCCTGTAATTTCATACACCGTTTTTACACCATCAAGTTTTGCAAGTTTTATTGAGACCTTTGATGTGTCAGTCGCAGAATCAACTGATACTAGAACTATGGCACTGGTAACATTTTCTTCTCCCATATCCAGAGTGAATTTCTTAATAGTCCCACTATCTAAAAGATTTTTAACTCTTCTTCGAACTGCTGATTCAGACAGTTTAAGCTTTTTTCCAATGTCAACAAAAGATTCTCTAGAGTTTTCTGTTAGGTACTCTATTATCTTTTGATCTATTTTATCCTTGAGCACTTCTCTTCTCTTCCTCTCTACTAAGTACAGAATCTAAGCTTTGTAAAACTTTTGCTATATCCTCTTCAGATATTACCAAGGGAGGAAGAATTCTTAGAATATTTCTTCCCGAGTATAGCATCAAGACTCCTTCTTTGATTAAATTCATCAAAATATCTCGAATCTCAAATTTCATCTCCACTCCAATCATCAACCCCTTTCCCCTAATCTCTCGGATAGAGGAATGTTTGTCTTTCAGTTTTTCCAATCCTTCTCTGAAAATTTTCCCCATCTTTTCAGAATTTTCTATCAACCCATCTTCTGTTAGTGCTTTTAGAGCAGCAATTCCTGCAGCGCAAGAAAGAGGATTACCGCCAAAAGTTGAAGAATGTTCTCCTTTACTAATTGATGCTAAAATATCTGGTCTTACCAGTGTGGCACCCATTGGGACCCCACCTGCAATACCTTTTGCCAGACACATAATATCCGGTGTAGTATCCCAGTGCTGACAGGCCCATAATCGTCCTGTTCTACCCAAACCTGCTTGTATTTCGTCAAAAATTAGGAGAATTCCTTTCTCGTCGCAAAGTTTTCTAACGTCTTGTAAGAACCCATCAGGTGGTACAATAATTCCGCTTTCTCCTTGAATTGGTTCTAAAATCACAAATGCAGTATCCTCATCAATCACCTCGCGGAGGGATTCTATATCTCCATAGGATGCAAAAGATACTTTTTCAACTAGAGGCTGAAACGCTTTTCTGTACTTTGGATTAAAAGTTAAAGATAAAGCTCCAAAAGATTTCCCATGGTAGGATCCTTTCATTGCAATCATTCCTTTTTTCCCCGTAAACTTCCGGGCAAATTTCATAGCGGCTTCTACTGCTTCAGCACCGCTATTGTTTAGATGGACTTGCGTTAGTCCTTTTGGTGCTAGATGGATTAGTAATTTGAGAAACTCTTCCCGAGTTTTGTTGTACACCGAGCTGTGAACCGTAATAATTTTATCAACTTGTTCTTTTATGGCTTCTACAACTCGCTGATTTTGATGTCCAACAAGTGCAACACCGTAACCTCCCATACAATCAATGTACTCTTTGCCATCTACATCCCACACGTGAGATCCTTTCCCTTTTTCGATTGTCACTGGAAATCTTTGATACAGATTTCCCATAAATTGATCTTCAATCATGTTGAATTACCGTACAGTTATCATGAGATATCGCAGAGGATATAGGATTTTCTTTTTGACCATTGGCAATCAATGCCTCCTTTACTCCCATATCTAGAGCTTCAGTTGATGCAAGAATTTTTTTCTCCATACCGGGACCTATCTTTGGTCTAATCTCTTTGGCCTCTACCAAAGTCAGTTTAGTAACGAGTTTATCATCCATCAAAAGACCATCAACATTTGTGATAAAGAGGACTTTGTCTGATCCAATTTTTCCTGCAATGTTAGCTGCTGCTCTATCCCCATCCACATTGAGAAATTCTGATTCTTCGCTTATCGCGACAGGTGAGATTACTGGAGTCAAGCCCTGGTCGAGCAGGGATTTGATTAATTTCGAATTAATCTCCGTTATTTTTCCTGTATATCCTCCATCAATTGCCTGTTTTCGGCCCTTTTCATTTACTATTAGAAGCTTCTTTTTCCGCTCTGCTTGAATTATTCTACCGTCAACTCCTGAGAGACCTATTGCATTAATTCCATTTTTTTGGAGCATTTGAACGATTGCTTTGTTTATTCGTCCTGCCATCACCATTGTAAAAATCTCCACCGTTTCCTTATCTGTGTATCTGCTTTTTATTCCACTAGGTGATGTTACAAACTTTGGCTCTTTACCAAGCTGCTTGCAAACTTTTGTGACCTCTTTCCCGCCGCCATGAACTATGACCACTCCCTCAGATTCGATAACTTTTTTGATATCCAAAATAGTTGTTGGGTGTAAATCGTCTACTACGCTTCCACCTATTTTAATTGTGATCATTTCTATACTGGAGTCAACGGTGTATATCTCAAACCGCTCATCTCATCAAACCCACACATTACATTCATATTTTGAACAGCCGAACCTGCAGCTCCTTTCATCAAGTTATCAGAAGCTGATAGGGCAATCAATCGGTGATTATCCTCATCCAAATCAAACCCTATATCGCAAAAGTTTGAACCTACTACAAACTTTGGGTCTGGGAATTTATACAAACCTTTTTTGTCACGAATTAATCTGATGAATTTTTCGTCACCATAAGCTTGTCGATACAGTTTCCATATTTCTTTTTCATCTAAATCTTTTTTCATAAATGTGTGATTGGTGCACAATATTCCCCGAACTACATCTACTGCATGTGGACTCATAGAAACGCGAATTTTTTTTCCAGCAATTTCGCTTAGCTCTTGCTCAATCTCTCCTGTATGTCTGTGCTTTGCTGGCTTGTATGGTCTAATTACTCCTGCCCGCATTGCATGAGCAGTTCCAGAACCTGAGCCGGCTCCGGACGAACCAATTTTAGAATCCACTATTATGTGCTCAGTATCAATTAGATCATTTCGAATTAACGGGGCAAGTGCTAGCATTGAGGTCACTGCCATACATCCTGGACATGAAACAAGCTGTGCTTTTCTAATTGCTTCTCGATGTAATTCTGGCACGCCAAAAACAGAGTTTTTCAAATAATCAGGATGTGGGTGCTCCCATCCATACCATTTCTCGTAATCCTCAGGGGCATGTAATCTAAAATCTGCACTCAAATCAACAACTTTGATTCCTCTATCGTAGAGAGCCTTTACAATTTCAGTTGCTGTTCCATGTGGAACTGCAGTAAATACCAAGTCACACTGGTCAGACATTTTGTCGTAATCTAGTTCTGAGAAAGTGAGATCAGTAAATCCCTTCAAACTTGGCTGAACTCTGTGAAGATACTCCCCTACGTGCTGTCGTGATGTGACCATGGCGATCTCAATATCTGGATGATTTACAAGTAAACGAAGGGCCTCGCCTCCTACATATCCTGATGCGCCAACCACTCCAACTTTCATGATAAACCTGCTCGTGAGGAAGTATAATTTATTTCCTAACGCAAGTTAACGCATATTCTACCATGGCTTTGGGAATGTTTTTTTTTGCAACTCTTGTTAATCCTTTAAACTCTACTGTGTTGTTAACCTCGTGAACGACAAGTCCTTTCTTTTCATCTTCCATCATGTCTATTCCTAAAATTCCTCCCCCCATCGCCTTTGATGCTTTTACTGCCAGATCTTCCATATCCTTTGTTATCTCGCATAGCTCAGGATCTGCTCCCAAGGCTATGTTTGTTTTAAAACCGTCTAAAGATTTTCTGTACATTGCAGCGATTGGCTCATCACCTACGGTTATAACACGAATATCCCGCGGTGGTCGTTGGATTAATTCTTGAAGGTAGTATATTCTGTCGTGTGGACCATCGTTGATATCTCTAATCTCTAAAACAGCTTCGGCAGTATCTTTGTCCTTTAACTGCATAACTCCTCTCCCCCAGCTTCCAATAATTGGCTTAATTACAAGAGGATATCCGACTTCTTCTAAATTTTGAAAGGCACTTTCACTTGAAAAAGAAAAGTATGTTTTAGGCGTTGGAATGTTATGTTTTTTTAAACGTAGGGTCATTAACATCTTGTTTCCACAGATATCGGCGACATCATAGCTGTTAATGGTTGGGATATCCATAAACTCGAGGCCTGCAGTAAAGTGCAGTCCTCTAAAATAACTAACACATCGTTCAAGGACTACATCTCCAAGATCATAGTATTCTTTTTTACTGTCTGTGTTAATCTGGGTGATTTTTGCATCAAGCATTAATGTATCGCAGCCAAGATCCACTGCTTCTTTTTGCAGCATTTTTTCCTCTGATCTTATGCGATCAAAAACGATACAGACTTTTGACATTACTCTCCCCAGTCTTCGCCTACACTTTCTGCTTGTTTTAGCACAACATTTGATCCATCTTTACTTGCGATTTCAAAGTCTGCTCCACAATCAGGGCAGGAGATAATTTCTCCTACTGAGGCGTCATCTGGGATGTTTAGAGTTGCATCACATTCGGGGCAGTTCATGTTTTTGTTGACCTTTTCTTTTGTAATTTATTAGCTTCTGTTGACTGCATTCCCCACAATTCTACGAATCCTTTTGCTAATCTTTGGTCAAAAGTTGAATCTGTACCGTATGTAGCTACCTCTTTACGGTAAAGTGATTGTTCTGATTTTCTTCCAACTACTCTGATGCTACCTTTGAACAGTTTTAGTTTTACAGTGCCAGAAACATTTCTCTGAGAGTTCTCTATAAAGCCATCAAGGTCTTCCTTGAGAGGGTCTTGCCACAATCCAGAGTACACAAGATAAGCCCACTCGTCATCAACTAATGACTTGAACTTGTTTTGGTGCTTTGTGTGAACCATTTTTTCTAAATCTTGATGGGCCTCAATTAAACAGGTAGCAGCTGGTGTCTCGTAAACTTCTCGGGATTTGATTCCAACTACTCTGTCTTCAATGTGGTCAACAATTCCAACTCCTGCATCACCGGCTTTTTTGTTAATGTATTCGATTAGTTTTACTGCATCAAAATTTTTTCCATCCACTGCCACGGGAATACCTTTTTTAAATTTAATTTCCAAATACGTTGGCTTGTCCGGCAAGTTTTTTGTTTTTACCCAGATAAAGACATCATCTGGTGGCTCTTTGAATGGATTTTCTAAAACACCCCCCTCTATAGCACGACCCCACAAGTTTTGATCAATGCTAAATTTTTTGGCAACAGTATCAATTTGAATTCCGTGTTTTTCAGCAAACTTTAGCTCTGTCTCTCTATCCAAATTCTTATCCCTAATTGGGGCGATAATTGGTAGATCTGATCCAGAACGAAGTGTTATGTCAAATCTTACTTGATCATTTCCTTTACCTGAACATCCATGAGCTAAAGCACTAACTTTTTCTTTCTTTGCAATCTCTAAAACTTTCTCAGCGATTAATGGTCTTGCAAGTGCAGTTGCAAGACAATATTTTTTTTGATAAAGGGCATTGGCCTTTATTGAAGGAAAAATAAATCTTTCAGCAAATTCTTTTTTTGCATCAATGTTGTAATGTTTAATCACTCCAAGTTTTTTTGCTTTAGCTGAAATTTTTCTTTGGTCATCGCCTTGACCGACATCAACTGTAACTGTAATTACATCCATATCGTGTTCTTCTTGAAGATATTTTACAACAACTGATGTATCTAATCCTCCTGAAAAAGCTAAAATTCCTTTTTGAGTCATAAAACATCTTTCCGGCTGTAATTTCGAATTTATCTTTTTGTGTTGTCAATAGCCTCTAAATTCTGTACTGGAACTCTTTGGCTAGCTTGAGCTAAAATTAGATGATTTTTTATCCGTCAAATATAACGCTGTTTTATGAAATTAAGATCGATGGTTTTGGTAGGACTAGGCGTAATTGTTCTAGGATTAATCGCAGGAATTACTCTAAATGACAACACAGAAAAAAGTGAAACTCAACTACGAGTAGCATATTTTCCAAACATAGGGCATGCCATTCCAGTTGTAGGTATGGAGCGAGGAATGTTTGAGAGTAATCTTGGAAACAAAACTGTCATTGTACCGAAATTATTTGATAGTGGACCGCAAGTAATAGAATCCTTGTTTGCAAAATCCATTGATCTTGCATATGTGGGACCAGGCCCTGCAATTAACGGATTTGTAAAATCTGAAAATCACGATGTTGTAATTTTATCAGGAGCTGCATCAGGGGGCGCAAGTTTTATCGTACATCCAAATTCTAAAATAAATTCTGTTGATGACTTTGAAGGAAAAAGGATCGCAGCACCTCAGATTGGAAACTCTCAAGATATCTCTTTACGAAGTTATCTCTCTGAGAATCAACTAAAACCCTATGAAAAAGGTGGGTCAGTAATCGTTTTGAATATTCCAAATCCGGACATTTACACATTATTTGCAAAAGGAGATCTTGACGCTGCGTGGGTTCCAGAACCATGGGCTACCATTTTGGTTCAGGATCTTGATGGAAAACGATTATTTTTTGAAGAAGAACTTTGGCCAGAAAGTAAATTTGCGTCTGTTTTACTTATTGGAAGACTAGAATATGTAACAGAAAATCCAGAAATTGTTGCCAAGTGGTTAGAATCACATCAGCAAACGGCAAACTGGATACATGATAACCACAAAGAAACACGAATTATCTTTAACGAATTCATGCAAAACACCATGGGGCAAACTCTTTCAGATGAAGTAGTTGATGAGGCCTTAGCTAATTTGGAGTTAACTACAGATTATTTTGATGTATCCGTTAACACATTTGCAAAACGAGCAGACACACTTGGTTATCTTGGACGGGATGGATACAGCTTGGATGGTATATTTTTTAACATAACTTCAAATGAATCTTTTGAGGAGGATAATTGAGGATGACAAAACTCGAAACAAAAGGAATTGTAAAGTTCTTCAAGCACGACAGTCATAATTTAATGGCATTGGGTGGTGTAGACCTCAAAGTTGAGGATGGTGATTTTGTCTGCTTGGTAGGGCCCTCTGGATGTGGTAAATCTACCTTTCTGAGAATTATTGCAGGTTTGGAGACTCCAGATGAAGGTGAAGTGATTTTTGATGGAAAACCAGTCACAACTACGGGCCCTGAAAGAATCCTGGTGTTTCAGGAGGGGGCATTATTTCCATGGTTAAAGGTTCAGGACAATGTGGAGTTTGGCCTAAAAATGGCAGGAATTCCAAAAGAGGAACGAGCTCAAATCTCAAAAAGATATTTAGAAATGATGCAGCTTACAAAGTTTGCAGATTCTTTCACTTATCAACTTTCAACTGGAATGAAACAAAGGGTAGCGATAGCTCGAGCTCTTGTAATGGATCCTGATGTTTTGTTGATGGATGAACCGTTTGCAGCCCTTGATGCTCAGACAAGGGACCTGTTATTAGTTGAAATGCAGCTAATTTGGGAAAAAACAAAAAAAACTATATTATTTGTAACACACAATGTAGCCGAAGCTACAGTCCTTGGAACAAAAGTTGCAGTGTTTAGCAACAGACCATCTAAAATAAAAAAACAAATCCTAGTAGATTTTAAACGACCAAGATTAGCTGATGATGAAAATCTGACAGGACTTCAACAAGAGATATTATCAGAGCTTCGACCAGAGGTAAAAAAGAGTTAGTGATCTTATGGATAAAATTATTCTAGCTAAGAAGATTGCATTTTATATTTTACTTGTGGTTATTTGGCAGGTAATATCAATGTCCGATATTTGGCCAAACAACATCTTCCCATCTCCATATGAAGTTGGAGAAGATTTGGTGTATATGGCCTCTGATGGTAGCTTGTTTTTTGGAATTGCGACTACTATTGTGAGATTGGTAGTCGGACTTGCAATTGCAATTGGAGGGGGAATAGTTCTTGGAGTTCTTATGGCAAGAATAGAAACAATCAATCAAACTATTGGCTCGTTGGTTTTGGGTTTGCAATCAATTCCTTCTATTGCATGGGTTCCACTTGCAATACTTTGGTTTGGTCTAACTGACACTGGAATTATTTTTGTGACTGCTATTGGAGCAATGTTTGCAGTTACAATAAACACATACACTGGAATTAAAAATATCGATCCTCACTATATAGAGGCAGCCCGCAACATGGGGGCTAAAGGAACTCAGCTTATTACAAATGTCCTTATTCCTGCTGCATTCCCATACATGATTTCTGGCTTTAAGCAGGGTTGGGCGTTTGCTTGGAGAGGTGTAATTGGTGCAGAACTGCTATTTTCATTCCTGGGTTTGGGATTTTTGCTAAATGTTGGAAGACAGCTAAACGAGGTTTCTCAAGTAATTGCAATAATGCTTGTAATCATGATGATAGGTATGGCAGTAGATGGATTTATCTTCAAAAAAATTGAGAACAAGGTAATGTCTAGATGGGGTTTAAGGTAGGATGAATTTCATTTTTAATTTTTAGCGAAACCATAAAAGCACATGCCACAATTGCAATTGCAAAGTACATTACAGAAACATAGCCAAAGAAAAATGCCATAGAGCCTGCAATTATTGGTCCTACAACAGTTGCAATAGATAGAGTAGAGCTAAAAATTCCGGTTGAAGTTGAACGGGGATTGTTTGCCATCAAATGAAAATTACCTCCAATAAACAAAAAGGCCCATGTTCCACCAACTAGTGCCATGAAGGGCATAGCCATCCACCAATCAGTAATTAGCGATAATCCAACAAAGACAAATGTTGACATTCCAACTCCTACCTTAAACTTTGTAACATTTGACATGTTAATTTTATTTGCCATCAAATTCATCAAGATAAATGCCGCCAATGTATTTGAGATATAAACAATTGAGATTTGATACAGCTCAGCTCCTAGTTCTTCCATTAACATTATTGGAAATATGGTCCAAACTGCAGCTGCACCAATATGACGAAGTAACAGCGATAAAAATAAAAACTTGTTTTTTACAATAACTCTTTTTGTAGTTCCTGGCTCTAACTCTTTTTTAGAAAGAAGGTTTGGCAGCTTGGTTGATATAAAAAAACCAATTATAAAAAAGCCTGAACTCACAAGGAAGATAATCTTTACATCATTAACAATTCCAGCTGCAATAATTCCTGCCATCCATCCTAGGGCATGAAACGAAATTACTGTTGCAACTTTTCTTTTTTCGTTGTTTGATTCATAAGTATATGCAATCATTGCCGGAATCATTATTCCAGTTGATATTCCAGCTCCAATCCTTGCCAAAAACAGCAGGGTAATGTCATCGGCAAAATAGTGCAAGCCAAAGGTTGCAGCACAACCAACAAATCCGATTTTGATGAACAGTAATCTGGTTCCCTTTCTGTCTGAGTGTCTTCCAAAGTAAATTTCAGATAGAATTTGGGCAAAGCTAAACGAGGCTACAATTAACCCAATTTCAAAAACTGAGTCTGTTACTTCTTTTGCAAGAATGGGCATAAAAACAAAAACAATTGAAATGCCTGCATGCTGAAAAAAGGTGGCGCTACGCACCAAGTTATTGATCTGAAGGTTTGGCATAAATTTACATAAAATACACTATTACCTAATTTCAATATATGTTCGCTAATCTGAAAAGAGTTAAACTGAGCAAATTACTTTGAAATTTGTTTGACTGAAAAAGAACCATTTCTTGATGCAATAAAAAACAGAGTTTTATTATTTGACGGTGCAATGGGAACTGAGATTCAAAAGTATAATCCAAACCCAGAAGACTTTCCCAACAGTCAAGATGGATTCAACGACGGTTTGGTTTTGACCCATCCTGAATGGATTAAACAAATTCACAGAAATTATTTAGATGCAGGAGCTGACTGCATTGAAACAAACTCTTTTGGATCAAACAAAATAAAGCTAGATGAGTATGGTTTTGGAGATCAAACAGTAGAATTTAACAAAAAAATTGCCCAGCTGGCTTTTGAGGTTTGCTCAGAATATGAAAAGCCACGATACGTAATTGGCTCTATGGGGCCATCAGGATTTTTACCAAGCTCAACAGATCCTGATTTAGGACAAAAGCCTCTTGATGAAATAAGAGAGGCCTTTGAGCAACAAGCTGAAGGATTAATCCTTGGAGGCGTTGATGCATTATTAATTGAAACTAGTCAGGATATTTTGGAGGTCAAGCTCGTCATTGAAGCATGTCATAACGCAATGCAAAAAACTGGAAAGAAAATCCCAATCATTGCAAACACTACTTTAGATCAATATGGAAAAATGTTGTTGGGTACTAACATTCAAGCTGCATACACTACAGTGTCAGACATGGGGATTGACATTTTTGGATTGAATTGTTCTACTGGGCCAATTGAAATGAACCCCAGTGTGAGGTGGCTCGATGAGCAAAATGAGCATAATTTGCTTGTAGTGCCAAATGCAGGGATGCCTGAAAATCAAGGTGGACAAGCAGTTTACAAAATGACTCCTGAGAAAATGGGTGATGCTTTGGGGGATTTTCTTACACAGTACAAAAAGGTACGAATTATTGGTGGGTGCTGTGGAACAAATCCTCAACACATTGCAGAACTAAGAAAAGTAATTGACGAAAAAGCTCATTCTGCTGAGGGTTAAGTATTTACAAAAACAACATTTAGTTTATGATAATGACTACACCTAGAGTAAGCTCAGCATTAAAGGCAGTTGATCTAAAACAAATTCCTCCGCCATTAATTATTGGTGAGAGAATAAATACACAGGGTTCCAGAAAAGCAAAAAAACTTGTCCTTGAGGATGATTATGATGGTCTAGTTGATTTAGCTCGAATTCAGGTGGAAGACGGAGCACACTGTCTTGATGTTTGTGTTGCCACAACTGAACGATCTGATGAAAAACAGTTTATGATTAATTTAGTAAAACGTTTGAGCTTGGAGATTGATGCGCCACTTGTGATTGATTCTACTGATCCTGATGTGATCAAATCTTGCGTTACTCAAATTCCTGGAAGACCAATAATTAATTCCATCAATCTCGAAGGCGATGGTAGTCGATTTGAAAATCTTGCACCGCTGATGGCAAAGTACGGACTACCTGCTATAGCTTTGTGCATTGGACCTAAAGGTATGGCAAAGACCCCTCAAGAAAAATTAGAAACTGCAGAGCTGCTTTATGAGACGGGAAAAAAATATGGTTTAAGGGAAGAACAGTTTATCTTTGATGTTCTAACCTTTACCTTGGCCACAGGGGAAGATGAATTCTTAGATGCAGGAAAAAACACACTTGAGGGAATCAAGCTTGTTAAAGAAAGGTTTCCAGATGCCTCTACGACTTTGGGATTAAGTAACATTAGCTTTGGACTTGCTCCATATGCTCGCAAGATTCTAAACTCTGTTTTTTTATATCATGCTGTAAAATCTGGATTAGACACTGCAATTGTAAACGCAAAAGAGATAATCCCTTATGGTGAAATTGATGAAAAAGAAAGAACACTTGTCGAAGATATAATCTTCAACACTCATCCTAACGCCTTATCTGACCTTATCACACATTTTGAAAAACTCGGCTCCAAAGCAAACGGCAAATCAAGAAAGGTTGATGTTGATCTAACATGGCCGGCAGGCAAGCGTGCATATTTTAGAATTGTAAATAGACTCAAAGATGGAATTAAAAATGATGTAGTTTCTGCTATTGCAGAAAAATTAGATAATGTTCGGGTCAAAAATGATGACGGCACCTTGAGCATCGATGCTACAAAGGAGATTACCCACGAAAGTGCAATCAGAACTCTAAATGAGGATCTACTTCCTGCAATGAAAGAAGTAGGTGACAAGTTTGGTTCTGGGGAGTTGATTTTACCCTTTGTTTTAAAATCCGCTGAGTGTATGAAGGCAGCTGTAGGTGAGCTTGAAAAGTACTTGCTTCGAGAGGAAGGTACTACCAAAGGAAAACTTGTACTTGGAACAGTTTATGGAGATGTTCATGATATAGGCAAGAATCTTGTAAAAACCATTTTTCAAAATAATGGTTATACCGTTTATGATTTAGGTAAGCAGGTACCACTTCAAAAGTTTCTCGAAAAAATCAAAGAGGTAAATCCTGACGCTATAGGTTTGTCTGCACTCTTGGTATCTACATCAAAGCAAATGCAGTTCTTCGTTGAACATGCAAGAAAAAATAAAATGAGTATTCCTATTTTGTGTGGAGGGGCTGCCATTAATTCAAACTATATCAATAGAATTGCAAGACAAGACGGAATTTATGAATCGGGAGTGTTTTATTGCAATACGATGTTTGAAGGTCTAAAAACAATGGACAAGATTGTATCTGATAAAACACAGCTCCTGCAGGAGTGGAAAGAAAAATTAGAGAAATGGAAAGATACTACTCCTACTTCTACATCTAGCTCCAAAATT
>DATKYM010000018.1:0-11157 GCA_035528495.1 Nitrosopumilaceae archaeon | reverse complement strand
AAGAATGTAGAGGTTGCAGATCCTGAAGGTCCATCTATCTCACCTACTACCAGTATTCCACCTGGAGTGAATCCTGGGAATTTGGCAGTCATTTGCTGTGCAACACTAATCCAATAAGTAGGATCTGATTGGTCATGTCCTGATGAAAGGTAATCACCGTATTGAGATGAACGCCATCCTGCAATTTGGTGGAGTTCTATAGTACTGGTCTCAATAATAATTGTAATTGATTTCATATCAGGTGTGTTTCCTGCAGCATCAGATGGTGCAGTGTATGTTATGACATATTGTCCTAGAACAGATGTGTTAACGGAACCCCCAATGGTTACTGATCCAGAGTATGCAGGATCATTGTCAGTTACAATTGCACCAAGTTCATTGTAAGTAGAACCAAGTGAAATTGATTTGCTAGAACCTAATGGGGTAATCACTGGTTTTTCAGTGTCTAGTACAATCTCTTCTTGAACGGTAATTGTAATTGATTTCATATCAGGTGTGTTTCCTGCAGCATCAGATGGTGCAGTGTATGTTATGACATATTGTCCTGGAACAGATGTGTTAACGGAACCTCCAATTGTTACTGAACCAGAGTATGCAGGATCATTGTCAGTTACTGTTGCCCCTAGTTCGGTGTAAGTTGAACCAAATGGAATGGATTTGCTAGTACCCATTGGAATGATGGTTGGTTTGATAGTATCGGATGGAGGAGTTGGTGATCCTGTTGTATCAATTAACACATCATCAATTTCTGCTTCTTCTAACCAGAATGACTGGTGGGTTACAAACCTTAGATTAAACTCGCCCCCAAGATAGTCATTAAGATCAACTGACTCTTGATGCCATTTGTTATCATCACCTGATTGATGTGTCCAATTAAAGACAGTATTCCATTGGTTGCCATCATACAGTTGTACTTTAAGATACTCTCCTGCGTCCAAATCACCATCAACAAATCTCCAAAATGATAGTGTAGCTGATGAGGATGAACTAAGATCAATAGAACTCTTCATTGTTATGGTACATGTGCTATCACAATTATCAGAGTGTGCAACAAGGTTTGAGGAATGACCAGGTACTTGTAGTTCTGCAGGTGACTCTAATTTCCAGTCACCTTCACCTGATTCAGTCCATTTTGCAAATCCTGATTCAAAGTCATCAGAGAATAAGACAGGACCAGTGCTTGGCGGGGTATTTTCTTGAACGGTAATTGTAATTGATTTCTCATTAGGGATGTTCCCTGCAGCATCAGATGGTGCAGTGTATGTTATGACATAAGTTCCTGGAACAGATGTGTTGACTGAACCCCCAATGGTTACTGATCCAGAGTATGCAGGATCATTGTCAGTTACTGTTGCACCCATTTCAGTATAAGTCGAACCAAGTGAAATTGATTTGCTAGTTCCCATTGGAGTGATTGTTGGTGGTTCAGTATCTGATGGTGGAGAGTCATCGTTTGTTATGGTACCTACTCCTTGATTATCTGTAATGATACAACCAGAACAGTTTGATAAATTGACGTTGAATTTCTCATTTTGCTCTACTGTAGTATCGCCCTTTACGGGAACCGTGATTGTCTGAGTTAATGGACTGCCAGATGCAAAGTTTAGTGTAGATGAAAGAGAACCATAATCAGCAGATGCACTTGCAGTGTCATCTGCAGTTTGGTATTGTACAGATATTGTAGGAGTATTTACATTACGTGTTACGGCAAATACAAAGTTGCTTGTTCCAGAGTTTCCTTCTGCTTTGGTGACATCATTAATTGTAACAGTTGGAGTTGGGACTACAGTATCTGGAAATACTGTAAGTGCACTAAAGTCTACCCAGAATATTGCCCCAATGTTTGCATTAGGTCTTGCTACAAGTACTGGATTCATTATTTCTGCTGCAGGATCATTTAGGTTACTCCACCATGACTGGTCAGATGGATATCCTATCTGAAATCCCACTTCTGATGTTCCAAAGTGGTCAATCCATGCAACATATTCATTTATTGTACTTGATAAAGAACCAATATTCTCACTATCTGTCAAGAATAAAACATTGTTGGGTCTTGCATTTGAGAGATATGATGTATCCCAGTGCTTTACCAATAAATCGTAATCAGGATCAAATGTCTTTACTTGAGTGGCCCAAGCATTTACCTCACTACTAGTAAGTGGTCGTCCCCAGCCAGGGAATTGCGCCTCATGATACCATTCAGCATCCACACCAAAGCCTACTACAGATGGATGATGTTTGTACTTGTTCATAATCAAATTCATCAGCATTGGAATATCTGCATCAGCTGATTCTACTTGCAGGTATACCTTGAGCCCTGCAGAGTCATATGCGTCTAAGAGTGGTTCTATTTTATCAACAGTGCCAAAATTCACGTTAGGGTAAGAGCCGGCAGGTTTTGGAAATGGCAAGGATGTGGATGTTGCAGAACCTGGAGCACCGTCAATCTCACCGATTACAAGGACACCACCTGGAGTGAATCCTGGGAATTTGGCAGTCATTTGTTGTGCAACACTAATCCAATAAGCAGGATCTGATTGATCATGTCCCGATGAGAGATAATCACCATATTGAGATGAACGCCATCCTGCAATTTGGTTGATTGTTCCCGTACTAGATTCTACGCTAATTGTAATTGATTTCTCATTAGGGATATTTCCTGCAGCATCAGCTGGTGCAGTGTATGTTATGACATAAGTTCCTGGAACAGATGTGTTGACTGAACCCCCAATGGTTACTGATCCAGAGTATGCCGGATCATTATCAGTTACAATTGCACCTAGTTCAGTGTAAGTTGAACCAAGTGGAATGAGCTTGCTAGTTCCCATTGGAGTGATTGTTGGGTGGATAGTATCAGATGGAGTTGGTGATCCTGTTGTATCAATTACCACATCATCAATCTCTACCTCTTCTCGACTGCTTGATTCATGCGTTACAAATCGGACGTTAAAGTCACTTTCACCAAGATAGCTATCAAGATTTACAGTTTCCTGGTGCCATACATTATCATCGCCTGAACTATGTGTCCAATTTGATACAGTATTCCATTTAGTGCCATCATACAACTCTACTTTTAGATATTCACCGTTATCAAGTGAATTATCAACAAATCTCCAAAATGATAGTGTAGCTGATGAGGATGAACTAAGATCAATAGAACTCTTCATTGTTATGGTACATGTGCTATCACAATTATCAGAGTGTGCAACAAGGTTTGAGGAATGACCAGGTACTTGTACTTCTGTAGGTGACTCTAGTTTCCAATCACCTTCACCTGATTCGGTCCATTTTGAAAATCCTGATTCAAAGTCATCTGAGAATAAGACAGGACCAGTGCTTGGCGGGGTATTTTCTTGAACGGTAATTGTAATTGATTTCTCATTAGGGATGTTCCCTGCAGCATCAGATGGTGCAGTGTATGTTATGACATATTGTCCTGGAACAGATGTGTTGACTGAGCCTCCAATGGTTACTGATCCAGAGTATGCCGGATCATTGTCAGTTACTGTCGCCCCTAGTTCAGTATAGACAGAACCAAATGGAATGGATTTGCTTGCACCTAGTGGAGTAATTACTGGTTTTTGAGTATCAGAAGTTGGAGGTGGTGGAGGATTATCATAATCACAATTTGGCGCACATGGGGAACCAATGTTTTGTTCTGATAAAATATTTTCAACACTGAAATCTACAAGAAATAATGCCCCAATGTTTGCGTTTGGTCTAGCATCAAGTACAGGTTGAATTATCTGGGCTGCTGGATCATTAAAGTTTCCCCACCAAGATTGATCAGAAGGATAGGCGTATTGGAATCCTACCTCTGCACCATTAAAGTGATCAATCCAATCAATGTATTCATTTACCGCATTATTTTGACTTCCCAGTCGTTCAGTATCTGTAAGGAATAAAACATTGCTTGGTCTTGCATTACTTAGTTGATCATAATCCCAGTGTTTTACCATTAGTTTGTAATTTGGATTGTAAGTTTTTACTTGTGTCGCCCAAGCGTTTACTTCAGCAGTTGAAAGGGCTTTTCCGTAACCTGGATAATCTGCCTCAAAATACCATTCAGCATCAACACCAAAACCAATCACAGAGGGGTGATGTTTGTATCTGTCCATAATTAAATCCATTAACATTGGAATTTCTGCATGTGCAGATTCTGGTTGCAGATATACTTTGAGTCCATACTGATCATAAGCATCAAGCATTGGCTCGATTTGATCAGTACTGATAAAATTTACATGTGGATAACTCCCACCGGGATTTGGAAATTGTAATAAAGTATCTTCTGTTGTCCCTGGCTGACCGTCTAGTTCACCAACAACTAAAACACCACCTGGGCTGGACCCTGGAAATTTGTTTACCATTTGTTGAGATACACTGATCCAATAATTATGATCATTTTGATTACTTGTCCCATATTGAGAGTTTCTCCAACCGGAAATTGTGTCAGAGTTTATTGTTGCCTCTGCAAGTTGAAATCCAGACAAGCTAGTTAACATTAAAATTCCAAAAATTATTGGCGTGGTTTTAATTAAATTATTCATTGAATCGACCCCTTGAAAAATAGATCATAATTTTTCCATTTAAAGGAGACGTAGGAGTGATCAGTACTAGCTATACCATGATTAAACGTCGTTAAATGATCATGATATTATTGCGTTAATGCTATTATGTGGAAAAAACATAGATGAGAGGTTCCATGTTTGAAACATCTAATTTAGATTGTGGAGAATAATACTAGTCAACAAGTAAAACAACTTTTTATTGTGTGATAAGAGTTCCTGAATTATCAAGATGCATGATGCTTGAAAGGTTTTCTTGAATCGAGGTGATTCCAAATTTCTCTAATTCAACTGTCAAATTCTCATCATGTGCAAGTCTACTAATAACTGAGATTTTTTTAATCTCAGAAGGTTTTTGTTTTTTCAAGTCCTCAAGAAACTGCAGCCCGCTATATTCTGGCATGCAGATATCAAGTAAAATTAAATCATAATCATTTTTTTCCAAAAGGCCTAGACCTTCCCTTCCATTATTTACACTAGTTACAGAGTCTCCTCGTGAACTTAGCATATCTGTATACAAATCACAGATTACCTCAGAATCATCAATGATCAAGACTTTCATTAATTTTTATTAATTTTATCAGGTATAGGTACTTGTTTGTTAGGATCTTTTCAGACTTGAATTAGACCACAATATGATAAAAATTAAAAGATTAGTGATTTTGAGAAGGAAAAAAAGAATTAATCTCATTGTTCCTAAATACATACCAACAAGGTACACACCTAATCTCCAGCAACATCATACTGTAGATACATTTTGGATTTTTTTTGAGTATTTGTGTAAAGGAATTTAGCTCTTGATTTTACCTAAGGGATTATCGACTAAAGTCATGGTAAATGAGCATGCGTTGACTGTAAGTTTAGAGGAATTCGGACTAAGCAGATATGAGGCTAAAGCCTATGTTACCCTCATCTCAAAAGGAGCTATTTCAGCAAGTGAGCTTGCCTACTATTCAGATATTCCTAGAACCAAGGTATATCCCATATTATTAAAATTAGAAAAAAAGAAACTAGCTTTGATTTCCAAAAGCAAACCAATCATGTGTACACCAATTTCACCAGAAGACGCATTTGACTCTATAATTCATGAACAGATTAACAAAGTAAATGCAATGAATACCCTAGTCTCAAAATTAAAAATAACAGGTGAAGAAAGTAGAAAATCAAGAGGGGCAGAAGAAAAAAGATATTTCCAACTAAATGCAAATAACGTTCTAGATCAGTTGGGTACAATGATAGAGGGTTCAAAATTATCCATTCAAATTACAGTTGATCAATGGGGATTAGGATTATTATCAGAATGCAAAGAGCATTTGCTCTCAGTAACAAGAAGAGACCTAGATGTAAAAATTATGGTTCCCCCCTCACTTATCGGTACTGAAACGTATAGAACTATACCAGGCGGGGTTAAAATACGGGCATCAGATATAATTCAGAATTGTTTTATTTTTGATGAAACAGAGCTTTTAATGATTAGTGAAGAAAATGGAAAAGGAATCAATTTTTCATCAGCCGAGATTTTAGGTAGTAATCAAAGTAAATTATTTTTAAATATTTGGAGAAACGCAGTTAGGACTGAAAGTCTTGCAGACATGACAAAGTCAGAGGCCCAAGAAGTTTATAAAATCATCAAAACCGTAAATGAAAATGGATTAAGCCATATTTTGAATTCGGCAATAGTTTCAAAAAAATTAGAGACAGATTTGATAAAACTTCTTGAAAAAAATGGAGTTGACTTAAAATCAAAATCTCTGGAGGATATTATTGAAATGCTTGATGCTGCAATGCAAATAATGTGTTCAGGTCATGTTAATTTTGATGCAAATACAAAAAACATTACAGTTGAATCCAAAATAAATAGTGGTCATTCCTTACCCTGGGTCTCAATTCTAGATGGATGTTTACAGAAAAAAGGGTATAAAACTAGAATGGTTTTTCAAGATAATTTAACCAAAGGAGAGAAAACCCATATCAAAATATCTAAAAACTAAAATCAGATGAGAAATAGTTTCAAATATCTTGATTGAACAGAAAATAGAATCCCTTGGAATTAAACTCCCAACTCCGCCAACTCCGGCTGGCTCATACGTGCCAGTAGTTAGGACAGGTAATTTGATTCACATTTCAGGTCAGATTCCAATAGAAGATGGAAAAGTGGTATTTACTGGAAAAGTATCAGATGAGAATATAGAGTCTGCCCAGCAATCAGCGAGAATGTGTGCAATAAACATCTTGGCGCAAATAAAAAGAGAAGTGGGTGATTTAGATAAAGTTTCAAAAATTGTAAGACTGTCTGGATTTGTAAATTCTGTTCCAGAATTTTCACAACACCCAAAAGTAATTAATTCTGCATCAGATTTGATCTTTGAGATTTTTGGCGAAAAAGGAAGGCACTCTAGAATTGCAGTGGGAGTTGCCAGTTTACCACTAAATTCAATGACTGAAATTGATGCAATTGTAGAAGTCAATCAATAGTTATCATGATTTGGAAATTGTCTTAAATAGATTTTCTCAATAATCAGAGTTATGGCACAGACATGTAATGGTTTATGTGAACGGCTCAAACCTAAAGGATTGTCAAATAATTTACGATATACGTCAGGACAAAAATGGTGTTCTCTTTGTGGATTATTTCAAATTACAGAAAAATATGTATGTCAATGTTGTAAAACCAGATTAAGATCAAAACCTAGGAGTAAACGATATGAGCTGCCAAGAATGTAATCATGAAAAAGGAAAATGTAACTGCTTTTGTTGTTGCTCACTTTCACAAATTGGATGTCCTTACTGCATTATTCCAATATTAGGATACAGACAAATAAAAAAAGTAATTAGAAAATTGAAAATGTGAATGTTTAGAATCGTTAATATCTTTGAGGCATATAGACGTTGTAATGATTCATAAAATTCAATATTTTGAAGTTGAACGATTAGCACAAGGAGTTTTTCTGCAAGATATAGTAAATAATTTCCTAGCCGAAAAAGGGGAAAATGTAATAGCTGTTCATCCCGTTATGGGAACCTCAATAATAGTTCATTATAAAGAATAATCCTATTTTTTAAATAGAAATTTTTTTATCTCTTTTTACAAAATTGCTAATTTTCATGTAGATTCTGCATTACAACAAGGAATCACACCGTGTTCTTTCTTGTAATTTTCTAGAATTTCTTGCTGTTTTTCTTTGGGATTTTCAACAAATTCTCTCTGATAAGTTTTGGTTTTTTGTTTGCAGGAATTATTTTCAAAGTCATCGTTGACATACCGTTCAAAAGTTTTCTGAAGATTTTCACTCTCTCCAATGTAGATTGGATCAAAATTTTTATCATATAGAACATAAACTCCAGGTTTTGATTTGACAAATTGTGCACTTTGAAGCCAAACATTGACCTTGCCCTCAAGAATCTCCATGGAGATATTCACAATTCTGAGGATATTAAGATAGAGTGGAGGTTAGAGTCACAAATCGTGAAATTTAGAATAACCCCACTTATATTACTAAAAAGGTAAGATATCTTAATGGTGCAACTTCAGATTTCAAATGAAACGATGAGTAGAATTGAAAAAATAACAGGAATTGGCCGAGTGCGAGATGGGGATTATTTGGTAAATCAGGTTATCGATGTTCTTGAAAAAAAAATAAAAGAAAGATACTAAATTATTTCATTTAGACTATCTAAATTTCCGAGTTTTCGTGTTTTTATTTCCTTTCTTAATTTGTAAGCAGTTAAGCCATTGAATCCAAAAATTATTGCCAAACCAAAGTATGCCAAAATTTGACTATATTCAATCAAAATTGCAGAAACTCCAGTTCCAACAACACTTGGAAGTAACGAAAGCGCATAAAGCCACCACCCACAACAACCCAATGGAACCAGGGAGAAAAATGAAAAAAAAGATGTAGCTGCAGTACTTCCAGAGTTTCCACCAAATGCCTTTTTTTTTATATTGAGTTTGCAGCCAAGCTGCTTACTTTTTTCTGATAGAAATATTTGTAATCCCACACCAATACCCATCCCAATTATTACCAATGCATTTAGTTGAAAAGCTGCACTAATTGCATCAAGTGGTTCTAATGCAGGAGTTGTAATTATGACCACAGTAAGATAAATTGTGATTGTTAAAGATCCTACTAAAATTGATTTATGAATAGGATTCATTTTTGTATCCATACCTCAGTTTGCGGATGAAAAGCAACCCATTCAAACCAAAAACCAGGTGCCGTGGACATTCTGGCCAATTGGTTTCCTTCAAGTTCACCTGAAATTGCCACACCATCATAAGTCCATTCAGATTTAGTTTGAATATCCATAATCTTGTTATCAAGGAATTCAAATTCTAAAACGTTCCCCCCTAAAGTTCTATCAAACGCCCTAGAATTTTGTGGAAATAACGAAACAAGCAATAAAGATTTGTCACCTACATTGTCGTTGATAATTTTATGAATCTCTACATCATTTTGTTTGTATGCTTTGTAAATTTCATTTTCATGGAAACCAAGAATAATTTCTTTAGGATGCATTCGAGAATCGTCATTATCTACTGGAAAAATTATTCTAGGATTAGTATAGTAATCACCATACGGATCTGTTGCATATGAACGAAGATGTCCTGTGTCAGTGGTTAACACTAAAGTATTAGGATGAAGTTTTTTCCAATCACCCCAAGTGATTACATCAAAAGGAATTGTTGTTAATTTCATTCCAGTTAATTCGCCAGTTACTGCAATCCCCAAACCTTGACTCCAGTATGATTCAGTCCACCTATCATACATTAACAAATTACTGTTGTATAGTTTACCTGAAGTCCCAAATTCAACTTCAGTTCCGTTAATAACTCTATGAAATACTTGATTCGTATAGCATAAAGGACAATAAGTTACTGCTACAGGAACATCGCCTACATGATCATTAACAATCTCATGCCAAACTAAAATGAAGAGCGGGTAAGCCCTGCTATCACCATTAATTTCCAGACCAATAACAATGTCAGAATCAGATACAAATTGAGAATCACCAATTTCTGAAAATTTTGGATTATCGATTGATGGGATTCCATCTTTTGGAGGTCCACCAGATTTTATTTTGTCAAGTGCGATAAGATGCTTCAAACCATTGGTTTCCATAACACCCTGAGTAGATTGAAGAGATTGAGGACTACTATCAGATAGTTCAGATAATAGGGAGGTTTGATAGGTAGAACTGGATATTATCGCTAAAGATACTACCCCAATAATCCCGGCAACCACTATGGGAGTAAGAATTTTCAATTTCAATTTTATTTATCAGGAGTTTTAAAATTATTAAAAATTATTCCAATTCGGAGAAAAAAATTTTAAGATTTGGGCAAATCCTTTTATCAAATTTTCAAAGAATGAAGTACCCTGAAATATCCCAAGCACCATCAATAATTCTTGAAAGATGGGTACGAGTGTCAATCGTATAGGTCATTAAAAAAATCTCTCGGCATTCACAAAAAGTTAGTTTAATTTTTTATTTAGTTCTTTAACAAAAGTATCAATTTTATCTTTGGGTATTACTGCACCACATGCCTTATCATGACCTCCACCAGAACCTCCAAGATCAGTTGCAAGAATATTAACAATTTTTCCCAAATGAGTTTTAAGAGATTTTGAGCCGCGAACTGAAACTGCATAAATTCCATGATCAATTCGTTCTTTGTAGGCAACTCCTACTTCTTTACCAGACAGTCCCAAGACAAAATTTACTGCACCACTTGCTCCAGCATCCAAGATTTCCATATATCCGAGATTTTTCATAGTTTTCAGTCCTTTTTTCACTTTGGCAATCATTTGAGAGAGTTTCTCTACCTGAATTTGTGCAAATTCAAAGGTATTTGGAATGTCATGAGGGAATTTAGAATCTGCTAATTCCTCAACAAGGTATAGAAGATAATCAGGATCTTTTTGATGACCAACGATATTGTAAGTAAGAACAGTAGCACTAATCAATGCAAATTGCCTATCATAGATTTGTAATAATTTCGACCCGATTGGCCTGTCTTCCATGTAATCTGTAATGGCAGCACATGTTGCGATAAAGGAAGCATGATCTTGTAATTTAGATTTGTAGGCAGAATAAACTTGAACTGTTGTGCATTCGTTAATATCGTGAATAACTTTGACTTTGATTTTTTCTAGTGATTTTATTATGACAGGATCCATATCATGATGATCAATATAGGTAACAGCAACCTTATTTTTTCTTAAAGTAGTCATTAATTCTACAAATTCATCTTGAGTTTTTTTACTTAAACCCAAATCACAAATGTATAATGATTTTAATTTCTCATCAGTGATAACATATCTCAAAGCATCCATTTGTCCCGGATAATCAACCAACATTGATTCTCCTCCAAAGGCTTGTCGAATTAAAGCTGCAGAACTTATTCCATCGGCATCTTCCTTATGTGAAATGCATATAGTTTTAGTTCTTGTCGATGTTGTAGTCTTTGGTTTTGTAGTCTTTGGTTTTGTAGTCTTTGGTTTTGTAGTCTTTGGTTTTGTAGTCTTTGGTTTTGTAGTCTTTGGTTTTGTAGTCTTTGGTTTTGTAGTCTTTGGTTTTGTAGTCTTTG